>DATNQS010000366.1:0-5029 GCA_036703925.1 Candidatus Sericytochromatia bacterium | reverse complement strand
CACAGCCGATTTACCGCGACTGACTAGACCAAAGACCGCAACGCGAACCACCTGGCTTTCCAGCTTATTCAACGTGACGGTTAGTTGCTCCAGGTCACTGCGAAGCATTTCGCGATCGGTGCCGCTGGGCGATCGATTTTTATCCGCACGAAAGAATGCGTTGTAGCGAGTCAATGCCTGCCGCAGACTGCTACGGGCACGGTTGAGGTACGATTCTTGCGGGTCAATGGCTGACCCCGATCGCGGAGTCGGGTCAGATGGCGGCAAATCAGTTTGAGGCGATAGAGGTTGGGTCAAGGCTGGAAACCGAAAGACGAACGCTAGATCTATTCTCATCCAGCATACTAACTTCTTGGCGTTCACCCAGCGCTTCACTTAAAGCAGCCGCCGTCTTTAGGGGCAAACGTAATGGTTCAGCTGGCGCGGTCGGGGTAGAGAGCGGAGGCAGTGCAGTGAGCGGAGTCTGCTGGGATGCCGCTGGTGAAACAACTCGCTCCATTGCCTGCCAGACGAAGTTTTGCAAAAACGCCAACTGCTGATTTTTTTGGAAGACAGATTGAACAATTTGACTAAAGCGCTCGATCGCCAGCGGGCTAGCTTCCGTCAGCATGAGATTTGGCTCCTGAGCGTCAAAATATTCAATCAGGCTCAAGCCAACAATGCGAGTTAAGTAGGCAGCGCTTACGCCCTGAATGCAGCCACCAGCAACATAGGTGAGGGCATTGACTTTTAGCAATCCGGCGATCGCCTGCGTTGACAGCTCAACCAGACCCAGCTTCAAAATCAGGCTACCCAGCGTGGTTGCCATTTTCTGCGCTTGCTGGAGCGAAAACTTTTGGCGATACAGCGTTCCCAGGTCAAGAATCATCTGGGCATTGATTGCAGCCGTCGCCACCACATCCAATGTAGGAATTGGACTAACGAACGCCGTACCTGCTGCTACCCACTGAAACTGTTCCACCACAGGCAACGCACGGGTACGACGGACTTCATTCAGCACCGTTTTTGCCTGAGTTTTAAGGGTGACAGCATGGTTCAGAGAGCTTGCTAGCACCAGTTGCTGGCTTTCTTGTGCCAAAATTTGCTCTAGCCGCTGGGTCAGATCCGTTAAAGCGGGTGGTTGCGCTTCTAGCCACTCCTTCACTGTCCCATCGGGCTGATGCTGCCGAACTTTGATCGGGTTGGGTGCAGCCGCGATCGTGACCACATCCCCAGCGGCTAGTACTGCCCCCATGTGGAGGCGAAGTTGCTCCAAGATGGCTTGGCGATCGGTCGGCAAGTATTGATCCAGCTTGTTAAAGACCAACACCGTGCGCTTATTAGCAGCAACTCGTTTTACAACTTGCAGTTCCGACTCGGTAAGGTCACCTGTGATCATAAACAGCACCAAATCTGCCGCGATCGCCGCTTGCAGTGCCAAAAGATCAGCAGTTAAGCCGATCGTTGTAGTCGCATCAAAACCAGGGACTTCGTTAAAATGCAAGGTTCTTAAAACCCCATCACCCAGGGCTGACTGCAACAACTGGCAGAGAGTCGTCTTACCCGTGCCCTTCGCGCCCATGACGGCAATGCGAAGCTCCTCCCGATTGAGGTCATTGGTCAGTTGAGCAATCTGTGACTGTAACCGCGACACTCGGGGCTGTGCTGCCGCGCAACTAACCTTCTCTGCTGGGTCATCAATCTCTGCTTTGAGGTGAGTCATCACCTGCTTGACCTCTGCCAGCGTTCGCGTCATGGTGGCAGAATCCACCATCAGCGGTGCTTGAGGGGATCGCTTCTGCTCGGACTGTTTCAACCACTGTACGCCGACTGCCCCCAACAGCGCAAACACTGCATAAAGACCCCATTCGCCTGCAAGGTGATGGAGAATGTCCAAACCGCCAGCGCTCAGTGCTAGCAGGCTACCGCCCACAAGAAGGGGACGTTGCATGAATAGGCGTTGCAGGTTCGCAGTCATAGCCAAAGATGTAGAGGTGCGGTCATCCAGAGCGGGCTACCGTTTGCACATAAACCGACAGATGACACCAGGTTTGCGACTTGGCACGCATCTCACACGTTAAATCGACGGTCCCTCTCTCATTCTATCGGGCATTCTGGCGGGTCAGAGCGATCGCTGTGAAATCAGGGCTGCAAAATTAAGAGTGCCTGTCAGCAACGGCTCCTTGAGCGAATGTAAGCTTAAGGAGCCGATCGCCCCGCAATCCAGTCCTGCAAAATTGGGTTCACTAATCCGGGTGCTTCATCTTGAGGACAATGACCCACCCCTTCTAGCGGTATAAACTGCTCTACTTGAGGATAGTTGGCAAACGCTTTACCCAGCGCGATCGGCTCCCAGGGGTCAGCGTCGCCCCACAAGATAATCGCAGGGCAGGGCAGTTTCTCCAGCAAATCTTCTGGCAACGGTCCCTGTGAGTAGCCTGTAAACGCGATAAACACTGCCGCTGCACCTACATCGCTTGCAGGAGACATCAGCAGATACACCAGTTCATCCGTCACCATATCGGCATTGCGATACGCCTTCAGCAAAATTTTTCGTACGGTTGCAGGCTTGGCAAGCTGGTTGAAAAACGTCTGACCCAGCCATTCATTCTTGAGCACACGCTGGAGAATGGGTGCGCCCATACGCTTAAACCAGGGTTGCGTTGCCCGACGACGATCGTGCAGTAGGCGCAGTGAACAATTTAATAAGGCAATCGATCGCCCAATCTCTGGATGATCCACCACTGCTTGCATCACGGCGATACAGCCAACTGAATTGCCGACTAAAAAAGCAGGCTCTCCAACCACTTCCTTACAAAAGTCTGCAATCTGCTGCCCCCACGTTTCAAAGGTGTACTCCACCTGTTCACCGGGTTTAAGTACCCCTGGAGTCGGTTTTGCAGAGCCGCCAAAGCCAATGAGGTCGATCGCGTACACCCGGCAGTGTTCTGCCAACACAGGTACATTTTTGCGCCAGTGACCGAGCGATGCTCCAAAGCCATGCACCAGCACAACGGCGGCTCCCTGTGTGCCTTGAGCCTGGTAGGTGATGGGAAAACCTTGCCATATCCAGGTTTGAGTCGCGGTTGGAGAATTTGCAGGCGGAAGCGATGAGGAGACGGTCATAGGATGAAGAGTGGCAATGTTGCTTACCCTTATTCTGACAAACTTTGCTTTACAAAATTTGACAACTTTAGGAGTGACCCAGAGTTTTAAGAGCAACCTACTTTCTGCATCGACCTGAAGGGCTATGAGCGTTGCTAAACAATGTGCCTAAGCTGTTTGAATTGCTTACCCCTATCTTTTAGGAGATGAAGCATTTGGTTTCCATTTCTAATCTGAGAGTAGAACTCATGCACTCCTAATTTGATTAGTACTGGCTATGAAGACACTATATATCTGGCTTGCTGTCTTACTCAGCCTGGTCAGCTACTGGGCTTTGGTTAATTTCCTTTTCTAAACACTTACACGTCTTACTGAACGCGTCTGCTTTAGAAAGCGCACTGTTTGCGATTGTCCAAGTGCGATCGCCGCTCAATAGTGCTGTCTTTTGTACTTGTAAAAATGGTCTGTTTGTAGGGTCTTTACTCGCATTACAAGGTTAAATAAATGGCAACCAATACAACGTCTGACGATCAAGGTATTCCTGATAACATTGCTCAAAATGCCGGAGCTAGAACAACCGCTGTTAATAACGATCCGTCAATTTCACTGAAAGAAGGGGAGAATGCAGCAGCAGGAGAAGGCCCAAATGCTTCTGGCGGTCCTGCCCCTAGCACAGCAGAAGAGCATGTTCCTGGTACCTCTAGCTCAGAGGCTACTGACCTTCCTACAGCAAATGTGCCTAACCCTGAAGCCTTAGAGGCTGACATAGCAGAGGCACGCTCTTAAGGCGAAGGCAATTCTGGAAAGCAAAGCTTTCTTTTTGCTACTAGCGTTGCTGTGACGATTTCCTGGTTGGCTCTGTGCCCGCCAATATACAGCAACGAACCAGGCAGCAGTAGATCTCAACCCCGCGATCGGCGATCGAGCTTTAAACTTTACTCAGCCCTTCTGGCAAAAACTCAAGGAATGGCAGACGAATCTGGCTCATCACGAAAAAGAAGGCTGGATCGCTGAAGCATAGGCAGAACCGTGGGAACTGAACCAATTAGTTGCAATGGCAAAAGCAGAGTACCCAGCAGCACACCTGTACGCACCAGTAACTTAGTGAACTCACTAACTGATTTAGGCTACGGCACCGTTATGCTGTGGGGTTACAAACATTGGTACTGGCAGAAGAAAAACAATCGCAACCTCTAGTGATGGGCAAGGCAACAGATTATTGAAGCGTAGGAGCAATAGTCTAAATATCTGAAGTTGTTGGCGCGGGTGTCACTAATGTTGGTGGAGTAACGATCGGTGCCTGAACTGCTGGTGTATCCACAGCTGGACTAATCGATGTTGGGGCTGGCTGCACCACAGGCGTTGGGGGCATAATTGGGTCAGGACGGGGCGCTGGAGCCACAATTGGAGCCTGCGGTGCGGGAGTCGGGTTAGATGGGGGCGTTACCACCACCGGGGCTGGATTCGCTGGTCGAACTGGAGCCTGGGGTGCAGGAGCCGGACTGGGCGGTGGTGTCGTCACCATTGGGACTGCTGGCGCTAGTTGTATTGGAGCTTGCGGTGCAGGAGTCAGGTTAGATGGGGGCGTTACCACCACCGGGGCTGGATTCGCTGGTTGGGCTGGAGCCTGCGGTGCTGCCGGACTGGGCTGTGGTGTCGCCACAACGGGGGCGGCTGGCGGTGGCTGTATCGGAGCCTGCGGTGCTGGAGTCGGGTTAGAGGGTGGGGTTACGACAACTGGGACTGATGGCTCTGGTCGAACTGGAGCCTGGGGTGCAGGAGATGGACTAGGTGGGGGCGTAGTTACAACGGGGGCGGCTGGCGGTGGCTGTATCGGAGCTTGCGGTGCGGGAGTCGGGTTAGAGGGTGGGGTTACCACTACTGGGGCTGGATTCGCTGGTTGGGCTGGAGCCTGCGGTGCTGCCGGACTGGGCTGTGGTGTCGC
>DATNQS010000365.1:0-2825 GCA_036703925.1 Candidatus Sericytochromatia bacterium | reverse complement strand
AGATTTACTCACTGCGCCGCTAGCCTTACAGATTGGGTTTTGGGCAGGGCACATTTTGCGATCGCAAATGGACACACCGGAGCGATCGCAGGCAGCAGCAATGGGTCCGGTCGTGATTGGGCAGGATTCGCGTCAGTCTGGCAATATGCTGGCGATGGCACTCTCAGCCGGTTTAAACGCAGCAGGTTTAGATGTATGGAATTTGGGTTTGTGCCCCACTCCGGGCGTTGCGTATCTGACCAACACGTCTGAAGCGATCGGTGGTGTGATGGTTTCTGCCAGCCATAATCCACCTGACGATAATGGCATCAAGTTTTTTGGCTCTAACGGCAGCAAGCTAGCGCTGGCGCTTCAAGAACAAATCGAGGCAGCTTTACGCGGCAAAAGCACTCTGGGATTAAGCGATAACGGTCGCTATGGGCAGCATTATTACCGCTCAGAATTGCTCAACGACTATCTCGTTGCCATTCAGCAGCCATTGTCAAAAGCAGCATTGCCGTTGCAAGGAATGCGTATTGTCCTGGATCTAGCCTGGGGTGCAGCCGTGCATCTGGCACCAGAGGCATTTCGTTCACTTGGGGCATCAGTCATTTGCCTCCATGACCAGCCGGATGGTAGTCGGATTAATGTGAACTGTGGTTCAACGCATTTAGGGGCACTCCAGGCTGCTGTAAAAACACATAACGCCGATATGGGGTTTGCCTTTGATGGCGATGCTGATCGGGTTTTGGCTGTGGATGCCAGCGGTCGCATGGTGGATGGTGATTACATTCTTTACCTATGGGGGCAAACTCTGCGGCAGTCAGAGCAGCTACCAGGCAATACGATCGTTGCAACCGTTATGTCCAACCTGGGCTTTGAACGTGCCTGGGAAAAACAGGGTGGTACGCTGATTCGTGCTGCGGTTGGCGATCAATACGTCCACGCTGAAATGCTGCGCCACGGTTCGGTGCTGGGCGGTGAACAGTCAGGACACATTCTCTGTAGCCATTATGGCGTGAGCGGTGATGGTCTGCTAACGGCACTCCATCTAGCATCGCTGGTGCAGCAGTCGGGCGTTTCGCTCACGACGCTGGTTGATCAGAGCTTTCAAACTTATCCCCAACGGCTGCAAAATGTGCGGGTAGAAGACCGCGATCGTCGGCTGAACTGGCAAAACTGTGATCCGCTGCAACAGGCGATCGCACAAGCAGAAGCCGCTATGGGCGATCGAGGTCGTATTCTTGTGCGGGCTTCGGGCACAGAACCTCTTATCCGCGTCATGGTAGAGGCTGCTACTGCCGATCTCGTAACGTACTGGACTGAAACATTGGTAGCTGTCGTGCAGCAATACCTGGTTGCGTAACGATACCTGTTGGTTCGTTAGTTCGTTAAAATCTAAGATTGAGGTGTTCCGACGGGAGCGCCTCAATACTTAAATTTCTACTGCTCTGGAGACTTGCGATAACCGTAGAAATCAATATGGTAGTCAGTGATGCGAACCCCTGTCTGCTGCTCAATTTGTTGCAAAATGGCTTCTGGCAACTCAATGTGAACGTCCAAAATTTGGTTAGTGTCTAGACAATTAACGTGGCTATGAGAATCGCTGATGTTGCCGTAAAGTCTTCCATCAGAACGCTCAACACATTCAATAATGCCTTGCTCAGAGAGGGCTTCAAGGTTTTGGTAAACTGATGTATGACCGATTTCTTTACCCTGACGGTTGAGGCGATTATAGATTTCTCTCGCAGCCAAATGCTCTTCTTCTTGCCATAACAACTCAAGGATGAATCGCCGTTGACGGCTCAGCCTCATGCCGAGCGCCTGACAGCGATCGAGGGCATCTTCAAGCGATCGAATTGGTTTTTCCGCTGCTACATCATTTTGCATACTGGACGCTCTCGACTCACTTATAAAACTAGCTGCCTACATCGCGCCAGATTTTGCTGCTACTCAAGCTTTTTCAGCTCAAGCTGATCATGGTAGGCGGTGCTACTTACATACAGTTGTATCACAGGCTAACCTAAACTCGCTACAACTTTGCTTTAGGGGGAGGGGTAAGAGGTGAGGAGTAAAGAGAGCAAGGGCGTTAGGGGAGAAAGGGGAGTTTGAGAAGACTTGCGTTTGATCGACCGCCATTCTGCCATTTTCTACTTTTGCCTTTCGCCTTCTGCCTTTCGCCTTTGCTTCTGTCCTCGATTGCTAGAGAATGAGGAGGGAGACGTTACGAAAGTATTCGGGTTTATGAGAGTTTTGCAGTTGCGCTGGTTAGAGTTGCCGATCGCGGGTGCATGTGCCGATTGGGGACGAAGAACGTTTCAGCGTGTTTTATGGCTGTGCCTGGCGATGGTCGTTGGGCTAGGGGTGCTGGGTATGCCGCCAGCGCTGGCAGGGTTGACGGATGACCGCTACGACGGGGAAATTTTTACGCTCTATGCGGGCAATGGGTCGCTGGTGCCGCCAAAGTTCACGCTGGCAGAGGCATTGAAGCGCGATCGTCCGGCATTGCTGTATTTCTACGTTGATGATAGCAAGGACTGTAAGGCATATACAGCAGTGATTTCTCAACTGCAAGCCTTTTATGGCAAGGCGGCGGATTTGTTGCCGATTCGGGTTGATTCGATTCCCTCAAAGCCCAGCTATACCAATACAGAGCCAGGTTACTACTACGCAGGCATGGTACCGCAAGTCGTGCTCTTTGATGCCTCCGGTAAGGTCGTGCTGAATGAAAACGGCGTTGTTCCGTTTGAGACGATCGATGCGAAGTTGCGCGAATTGTTTGACCTGCTGCCACGATCGCAAAGCGTTGTCCTCAAACGTCGTCAGGTGAATGAAGTGACGACCGA
>DATNQS010000364.1:0-7724 GCA_036703925.1 Candidatus Sericytochromatia bacterium | reverse complement strand
GTTGTGGGTCTTCTATTCAGCACAGATTATTTTGTTTGGTGCTGAATTTACGCAGGTCTTCGCCAAGCATCGTGGCTCAGAAATCACGCCTAGCGACCATGCTGTATGGATTATACCCAAGGCTGAAGGTTCAGCAGCGATACAAACTCAAACTGAGTCTGAACGTACGCAGCCAACACAATCCACTGCGACACCGCGCAAACGCCGTAACTACCTTGCAGCGTGGGCTGGCTCTGCTGTTATGCTCATTGGGGCTGTGCGTCGATCGGCGCAACCACGCCATCGCAAACGCCGCTAGTGTTTTTCATCAGGGGACTGTGATTGATGTTTTAGTAACAGAAAGCACGTATTGCACCAGAGCGCTTCGTTTCAGCGGCATCCCAAGCTCTCGCGTGTTGCAACACCCGTTGATGGATTAACACCTTCAGCACGCTGGCAGAGTTGCAGAATATCGTAGCGATCGATGATAGCATCGGTAAAATCGGCTCCCGTCACCTCTGCTTCATTAAAGATGCTGCGACTCAGCGTTGCGCCAACCAAAATGGCGTTTGTGAGCTTTGCTTTGTAGAAGGTGACGCGATCGCCCAACGCATTTTCTAAATTTGCGCCTGTCAGGTTAGCGCCCAAAAGGTTTCCTTTCGTCAAAATCGCACCTTTCATATTTGCGCCCGCAAAGTTGGCATTACGCATCTCTGCCGCTACAAAAACGCCTCCCACTAAATCAGTGTTAGTAAAGTCACGGTTTTCCAAATTAGTGTTGCTGTAGTTAATTGTTTTTGCCTGAGCAAAGGCAGGCGTAGCGCCCAATAGCACCCATAACCACGCCAGCGCGATCGCCAGCAAGACAACAAAAAATCGTCTCATAAACTTGATCGAAAGCTCTTGCATAGAGAAACCTGGCAGATTAGAAGACCACTATTCCTATCTAACAACAAGATGAAGCGGCGATCAGTGCCTTCAAGTTTCTCTCACCACAGAGATACCTAGACATCATGTTACTTTGCTGGGAAAGCCCAATCATCGCCAAGGCGGATAGTCAGATCGGAGTCTAAATCACCCGTTGAATCGGCAGCAACTCGACCCGCATTCAGCAGTTTCTGCACTATTTCTGCACTGCTTAAGTCACCTTGTTGGGCAATGATTTGGGTCTGCTTCTGTTTATCCGACCAGTCAGAGGCGATATAGACGTTAGAAAAGCCCTGGCTCAACAGATAAGCGCGCAGTTCATTCGCTGCATCTGGCTTATTAGATGCGTTTTGAATGGCAACTCTAAGGTCTTGGGTGCGTAGTTGATTCGTCGCTACATCCGTTGCCTCTACGTCAAAATACTGCCGCAAGACCCGATCGCGCCCCTCGGGGTTCATAAGCCAATAGCTGGCAACAAACTCGTCAGAATTGCTGAATCGCCCTGGCAGCATCACCATTTTAAAGTTGCCTTGACTCAGCTTGCGTCCAGCACTAGTCAGTGCAATCATCTCCTCCAGGCTCAGATTTGTATCAATGTACTTTTGCATCGCCGAAACCAACCGAGGCAACCGTGGAAACACCAGGGGACTCGTCAGGCGTTTAAGCAACGCTTTGAGCAAAGTTTGCTGACGTTGCACGCGCCCAATATCACCGTAGGCATCCTGCCGAAAACGAGCAAACTGCTCGGCTTGGTCGCCGTTGAGAGTTTGTAAGCCAGGAGAGAGATCAATCTTCAGCTTCTGGGTTTGATCAATGTAGGACATTCGCTCAGGCACATAGACCTCAACGCCACCCAGCAAATCAACGAGTTCTCGAAAGGCTGCTGTATCGACTCGTACATATCGATCGATGGATATTCCATTCAAAAGGCCACTGACTGTTCTGGCAGCTAGCTCAGAGCCTCCTCTCACATTGGCATCATTGACTTTAGTGACACCGACGGTAGGGATACTGACTTGAGTATCACGTGGAATCGACAGCAGCTTTACTGAGTCATCAGTAGGGTCAACTCGTAGCAGCAGCATCGTATCACTGCGTCCATTAAAAAGTTCTTTTGAGCCTGCCTTAGCCTGAGGGACACGATCGACCCCCATAACCAGGATGTTAACTGGGCGACCAACCTGATACTGAAAGCCAGACTGCCAAAGACTACCGTTGGGTGACTTCTCCCCTTCTGTACTCGACGCTACACCTGTTGGCAAAGGCACTATCATTGCAACTGTCACCCCGATCGCAGTGGAGACTGCCGCCGCCGCAACTAAGGCTAAACGTTTTAACAGCCATCTTGCAGGAGGATTGCTTTTAGAGGGTGGGATGGCGATCGATGGTTGTGGAGGAACAGTAGCACCTAAGTGACTATGAGGCTGACTGGCTTGATCCGACTGTTGAAAATGCGCGCCTCTTTCAGTTTTTGTCACTACAAGCGATCCTTCTTATTGAACTTAGGTAGCAAAGCCTACCCGCCTAAAAACTACCCAACCCAACTTGTTGAGCATTATAGCCTGAGCCTGCAAGATGCCTAGTCCATACGGGGATATAATTCTGCCAGCATCGATCGGGTAGAACGGAGGAGCTTCGAGGTTGCCTATCTACAGACAAATGATTTTGCACTTGTGCCAACACTGCTTGCTCCATCACACTTCATTTAGTGATATGAATTAGCACTATTGGCATGAAAGCAATCAACAATAATCTGACTGACACTACATCTTTTTTTCGACAGACGCAGGTACTATCTCAGCAGCAACCCTCTCCTTGACTCTTTTTAATCACCTTTGCAGGCACGCCAACGGCGATCGAGGACGGTGAATGTCTTTGTAACAACTGAGCCTGCATCAATAACAGAACAACGAATAATACTAAGCCAAAAAGTGCTGGCTATAGCTTTCTCCGCTTAACTCTCTTCAATCCCGCTTATGAAGGGGATCTTGCTTCGTAGCGTGTAAAAAGGGAATCGGTATAAGGCGACAAGAAAAAAGCTGGGTAGTGCTAAACAAGTAATGATGTCTAAAATAATTGCTGTACAAGCGTTGTGGGCATAAAGCTACAAGTGACACGTCTTGAGTATACGGGCTGTTTTTAGCTTAAAAGCGCATTGGCTTGAGCTACAATAGCGCTTCAACGTCTCTAGACTTGGAGAACTTCTACCCTTTTCTTGAAGAGTCGAGCCGTAGATTCGGCTCTAGCTGGACTTTTCAGCCATCCTTACATCTTTAGGACTACCAAAAGCTGTAAGTCGATCGCTTCCATTTTACCGATCAGTAAGGGGCTAGAACGAGCATTGAGTTTAGAGACGTTTAAGCTGGCAAAACTGCTGCAAATGATTCAGGCTGAGGTACATCACCTAACTGTTGCAGTTGAGCGATCATATTCTCGACATAGTATTCACTGGTATGTTCGCTCAAAATACGTGCATAAGCCGCTTCCGCTTGTTGAGCAGCTAGTTCAGGATGCTCCAGCAAGTATGTAATAGCGTGTTGCAGTCCAGCTGCATCACCAGCCTCAACCCCAGTTACAAGCCCCAAATTGATCAATTCGTCGGCAAGACCGGGGGTACGGGTCATAACGACAGGTCGCCGACATGCCATCGCTTCTATGAGCGTTGTGAGTCCAGCCGAGTAGTTATTCCACAAAAGGCTAACGACAACAACATCGGCATCGCGGTAAAGTTGCAAAAACTCAGACCAGTCGTAGTGTCGAGAGGTCATATTGTCAGGCATGACTTTTGGGAACGCAACCTGTGTCTTTGCCGATGCATTGGGCGAAACGGCACAAATTTTCACATCAACATTCAA
Source organism: Candidatus Sericytochromatia bacterium (assembly GCA_036703925.1). Classification (GTDB taxonomy): domain Bacteria; phylum Cyanobacteriota; class Cyanobacteriia; order Leptolyngbyales; family Leptolyngbyaceae; genus Stenomitos. The sequence continues at coordinate 3,963 of DATNQS010000364.1, read as the reverse complement.
AGCTTGCGTGGCGACAGCCAATGTCTGATAGTCTCGCTGTTCTAAACCAGCGCTGACAACCAATGGGCGCGTTTTGGGCTGTGCGGCACCAGGGTTAAAGAATTGAATATCGGTTTGCTCTGGCTGCTGATAGATACGATCGCCAGAAAGGTGCAAATAATCACGAATATAGGTTGCTTTTACTTGAGTGTTGACGGCAAAGAGGTCAATTTGATCGCTGAGGCGGAAAAACTTCAACAGTCGTCGCACACGTCTCCGGTAAGGAGCCATCACTGAAACCGCTAATTTTGGTCTCTTGCCCTTGAATTTGCAGAGTATTGCCAGTGTAAAACCCACATCCTCGCCCAAACAGAAGACAGTATCGTGTTCTGTAAGCTGAGGCAGTAAGCGCCGAGCCAGTGCCCAGTGTTCAGGCTGCCCAACGAGCTTAGAGCACAGCCAGTCAAGCAGAGTAAGGGGGTCATTAGTAGGCACGTGAACGGTTGCCCCTAGCGTTTGGCTTAGATTCCATATAACATGACGAGGACGTTTGCCTGCTTGGGCTTCACGCTCAATGCCTTCTAAGTCAAAGTCTCTGCTTAAAAGAATGTGATACATCAGTGCAGGCTCCTACTTAATTAAAGAAAAGTGAATTATTTACTTAGTTGTTATGCGATCGATAAACCAATCAGCTAAAGCAAAGCTAATTTCATGCTCTTGCAGTCAAGCTACAATCAATGTTACTCATATCAGATTCATGCGCTAAACATTGACACAAAGAACAATCAACTACAAATTAATGAACTTCATTTGTATTCTTTGTATGAATAATCATGTTGGCAATAGAGCTGACCTGTAAAGATACACTCTTTTTTAAAGAAGAAAGATGTAGCTTCTTTCTTTAGACCCATTTATCAGTTTGCTTTTGCTAATCATAGAGTAACTACGTACTAAAATTACTGTAAATTTCGCACTCACTACTGTAATTTTTGTAGGGCTCACTATGTTTCCTAATCTTGCTGAAAATGTATCTTAAGGGATATGACGCAAGAAGAGTTCCTGTCGGCCAAAGTGCTTCACACAATCTTGTTAATAGAGAGACTTAATACGACAGTTATATCAAGTGGCTCTCCGCGAATCTAGCCAGATGATTAATGAAAGAGTCACAAATTTTAATTTTTAAGTAAATATACCTATAGACAATTCTGTATCTTTCTCAAGAGCAGCTACTTTCGGAGCTTTATGTTCTTGACTAAACTGGCTTGCCCATACGTATGCCCTGGTTCCTTACCGACCGCAGTAGGGATGAAGCTAGAACCACTTTCTCTAAGAAGCAGAATTTCTTATGTTAAGGATTTCCTGATTGCACAGGTAAGTCGTGAAAAAAGCTAGAGACGCTTAAGCCTCCGCTACATCCTGACATCCTGCTGGTGCATCTACAGCCACAGCAGCCCTTATAAACAATCGGTCAACCCTACATAAAACGGTTTGAGGAAGCTGTGAAGAACCGTAATTGGCTCAATCTTTCGGAGTATGCCTTGCTAATTGGTGCAGGCATTGGCTCATTAGCCTCTGTTGCCTCGCAGCAGATTTTGTTTACAGCAGCGCCTGTATCGGCGTTGTTACTAGTTAATATAGTGAACCGTCGGCGACTGGAAGAAGCGACGCTGGCACATACAGACGCCTCTGTAAGGCAGCTAGATCAGAAACTTTCTGAGGACCTTAATGCGCTGCGGCAACAAATTCAGGTCTTGCCTAATTTCTTGGATCTGGCTAGCTTGAGAAAGTCCGTCCTACACGAAACGGCAGCAGGAACCGCTGGACTAGCTCAGGATCTGACTCAAATTAAACGCGAACTAGCAAAACCAGAATGGCGCTTGCTTGCTCAAGAGGTGCAACAGTTACAGGCTGACTATACTAATCTGGCTGATTCTGTGAACCAGGTAACGGCATACTTAGGTCATCTATGCACGATCGATCGCGTTGATGACTTAGGTTCAGCGCTTACCCAGGTGAAGGCAGAACTGTCTCAACTGCGGGGCAACCTGCAAACGTTGGGCGAAGAGCAGCGTAACAACAATCCTCGCGTCATGCAGGATCAAATTAATCACATTAATCGCCGTCTGAATAATTTGCCAGCCCCGTTTGATGCCAGCGCCCTTAAGCAAGATGTTGATTCGCTGGTGAAGCTGCTGGGTGAGGTCGTGTCGCGGCGTGAGATGGCACGTTTGATGACCCAAATTGAGCAAATTAGCCAGCAGCAAGAGGTTCTAGACCAAACAGTTACGCCAATTAAAATGGCGACGACGATTCTAAAGAAGCAGCTTGATACGATTACAGCCAAGCTGAACATGAATGAGCATGGGTTTGGGTCAATCCTGGAAACGGGCTTGCTGCAACCCGATCCTTCGATCGTAGAAGGACTAAAAGCAACGATCGGCGCTCTAGAACATCGCCTGAACCAGTTGCCGATCGCCACTGACCTTACTCACCTGCGATCGGATATGCAGAGCCTGGTTACAAACCAGATGGGGCAACTTCAGCAGCAGTTGTCGGGCGTGCAGCAATTTACTCAAACCCTGGAGCATCAGCAAAAAACGCTGCGTGATTGGGTCAACCGCCTGCCTCAAGTGCTGGACTCTTCCGCCCTCGAAAGCCAGGTCAAGTATCTGTCTGCGCGGGTGGAATGGGCAGAGAGTAACGCCGTTGATGTAGAGGCACAAGTCGATGCAGCCCTAAAAACGCATCTAGAAGACATCGTGCAGCAGCTCCAACCCAATGAACCGCCAGCGTATGAACTGGTGTTTGATGTCAAAGGACACCAGCAGCAAGGACAAGCAACGGGCTACAGCCGCGCCTTACTGGAGCAAGCCTTAGACAACGCGCAGGCACGGTTAATTGTGGTTTATCCCTATCCCAATGCCCAAACCTTAGATGAACCGCTGATCCAAAAATTTAGGGATTTTCTCGATCGCAATGGCTGTCTCGATTTTGGCTGGGGGCATCTGGGTGATATGAGCCAGGGTCACACCTCGCGATCGATTGATCGTCGTCGTGCGATCGAGCCAAACAAGAAAGGCTTTCTCCATACAATGCTCAACCAATTGACCCAACTCAAGCGGCAGTATCCGACGCAATTTCGCTTTAAGGTGCTGGGTACAGATGAGCATTTTTTGGTATGCGATCGCAGCTATGCCGTACTGGGCGCTCAGTCAGTTGCGACTGCCAGTGCTGTTTTTCCGCAGGCAGCCGTGGGGCTACGCACGATAGAGGCAGATGTAATTCAAGGTTTAGTGGATCGGTTTGACGATCCAGCGCTGGATGCTAATGACGCGATCGCCTACTTCAACCGCGCCTCTACTCGTTACGATCTGGGCGATCGCCAGGGTGCGATCGCTGACTACACCGAAGTCCTCCGCATTGCGCCGCGCGATGATGTAGCCTACAACAACCGTGGGCTGGCTCGGTATGACAAAAACGATCGCTATGGTGCCATGGCAGACCTTGAGCAAGCAGTGCAGCACAATCCCGAAAACTTCGTTGCCTATTGTAATCGCGGCTTTATACGCTCTGAACTGGGTGACAAAATGGGTGCGATCGAAGATTACACCTTCGCGCTTCAAGCAAACCCCGACTTTGTCACTGCCTACTTTTATCGGGGTTTGGCACGTACTCGGCTGCAAAATAAACTGGGTGCAATTCAAGATTACACGGAAGTCATTCGGCTGAACCCGCAGGATGCCATCGCCCACTTTTATCGGGGACTCGCCCGCGTCAAAATCGGGCATCGTCTGGATGCGATCGAAGACCTCCGCCAAGCTGCCGAACTCTTTTCTGAACAAGGCGACACGGCAAACTACCAGCAAACCCTACGCACAATCAAAAAGCTGCACAAAACGTTGGCGATCGCTACGTCCAGCCAGCCATTGGTATCAAGTGAAGTTTAGTGAGAGGTGGAGATAAGGTATTGGGAGCAGGATTCCG
>DATNQS010000363.1:0-4293 GCA_036703925.1 Candidatus Sericytochromatia bacterium | reverse complement strand
CGGTGATTGGCAATCCACAAGCAATGGGGTTAATGTACCCGGATGTCACCTACCGTCAGCAGATGATTGCTCGGTGGGCAGAACTTGGCAATGACTACCGCGATTGGGAGTGGGACATAACGTGTAGTGATGGCAGTGTGAAAACCGTTGCCTGGTCAAATATTGCTGATTGCTTTCCCGTTCCTGGCTGGAGAAATTGGGGTATTGGTGTAGACGTGACCGCGCGCAAACAGACGGAAACTGCCCTTCATGCGCGTAACCGAGAATTACTGACGCTGCACAAAATTTCGGAAACTACCCTTAAGGCACAGTCCTTTAGAGCTGCCTTTCAAGACATTGTGAAGGAAATTAGCGCAGCGACAGCCTTCCCGATTGTGGCGATCGAACTGTACGATGCGGCTCGTCAAGTCATGGTCTTTGAAGGAACGGAGGGCATTCCCCTGCCGCCAGATGGTAAACCGATCGAAGTGCCCGTCACACACACATCATCTGGAACCGTAGTGGAAACGGGGCAAATGCTGGTGAAAACCTACAATCCTCAAGAACCCAAGAAGTGTGACATCAATCGATCGCTTGGTCAGTTGGGGATTAAGACCTTTATCTGCGTGCCGATGACCGTTAACGAAACCACTATTGGGGTTCTAAGTCTGGCACATCCTGAAGTGGTATCAACAAAAGATGACTTCTTGCATTGGCTAACGAGCCTTGCCAACTACCTGGCATTGTCAACCGATCGTCAGCGTACTGAAACTGCCCTACGAGAAAACGAGGAGTTCTTTAAACTTGCTCTCGACTTTAACCACATTGGTAGCTGGGACTGGCACGTACCTACGAATGAGATCATCTGGAACGATAATCACGCACGTTTACTGGGCTTGGTGCCGGGTGAAGTGCAGGCAAGCTATCAGGCATGGCGCGATCGCGTTCATCCTGATGACATCAGCTATGTTGAGGAAGCACTTACCCAGGCATTAGCAGCCAGGACTGACTACGAAGCGGAATACCGCGTGATTTATCCCAATGAAGACTCTCGCTGGATAACTGCTAGAGGGCGGGGTCTTTATGACGCATCTGGGCAGGTCATCCGCATGATTGGGGTTATGCTTGACATAACCGATCGCAAGCAGGCAGAGCAGGAAATTCAACAGTTGAACCAGGTTCTAGAGCAGCAAAATCTTGAACTAGAGGCACTCGTTGAACAGCGCACCGCTGAACTCATGACCTTTATCAATACGCTACCTGACTATATTTTTGTCGTTGAGCGCGACACCATGCAAATACCCTTCTGCAATGAGTTGGTTGCTCAACTGATTGGTTGGGAAAGTCGCCATCAAGTCTCTGGCAAAACGATCTTTGAGTGTTATCAGCCAGAACTTGCTGCGACCTTTGCGGCACAAAACCAACGAGTCTTTGAGACGGGCGAAACGCTACATTTTCAAGAAACCTACACCACACCTTTAGGTATATTGAATTTTGATACCTATAAGATTCCGCTCAAAAAGCCTAGTGGAGAGGTCTACGCACTCATTGGTAGCTCCCGTGATATTACAGAATTGGTGGAAGCGCGTCAGGCACTTATTGATCGCACCGTTGAGCTTGAAAGCGTCAATCGCGAGTTAGAATCCTTCTCTTACTCTGTTTCCCACGACCTGCGTGCCCCCCTCCGGCACATTAGCGGCTTTGTTGCTGCTCTGCGCGATCGCCTGCTGCAAAATGGACATCTGACCGACCCAACAGCAATCCACTACTTGCAAATCCTTCAACACAGCAGCCACCACATGGGTCTGCTAATAGACGGGTTGCTGACCCTCTCGCGGATAGGACGGCGACAAATGGTAGCCACTCCCGTCAACCTCAATCAACTGGTAGCCAACGTTCTGGCACAATTACCACAGAGCCACCCTGCTAGCGACACTGCTATCACTGGTGACGATCCTATACAGTTCATCATCGGCGACTTACCCACCGTCAAAGGCGATGCTACCCTGCTTCACCAGGTGTTCGTCAACTTGCTGGACAATGCCATCAAATTTAGCCGCCCGCATCCTGCCCCTATTGAAGTTGCGGCTTTAGCAGACGGCACAATCTTTGTACGCGATCGTGGCGTTGGCTTTCAGATGGAGTATGCCGACCAATTGTTTGGAGCCTTCCAGCGCTTGCATTCACGCTCAGAGTTTGAGGGTACTGGCATTGGGCTGGCGATCGTGCAGCGTATTATTCATCGCCACGAGGGCACCCTTTGGGTAGAAAGTCAGCCCGGTCAAGGGGCGACCTTTTATTTCAAATTGGGCGATCATCCATCGACACCTTAGCAGCCAGTGCGAAGGCTAAAGTGCTAATCCATCCAAACAATCTGACTACGGCTATAAACGCTGATTGATACGGGCTATTAAATATTTAGTCTCTAGAATATTATGGAGAGTGCGGAGCGATCGCGTTAAGCGTGTTCAAATGCCTGGGAAACATGACGCAGATACGTGAGGGCATCTCGCCGATCGAACCAGCCCGTATTTTGTTAGTAGAAGACGACCCTAACGATGTAGAGTTGATTCGGCTTGCATTTCGCAACTATAATTTGGTGAATTCAGCTTGATGTGGTCACCGATGGCGAACAAGCGCTTTACTATTTACTGGGTCAAGAAGGCATACCGCTACGCCCACTGCCACGCTTCGTTCTGCTAGACCTAAAGCTACCCAAAGTTAGCGGTATCCGCGTCTTACAAGCTTTACGTAGCCACCCCCGCACACAGCAACTCATTATTGTCGTTATGACCTCCTCTCAGGAAGACAGCGACCTTAATACTTGCTACGATTTAGGGGTTAATAGCTATATTGTCAAGCCTCTGGATTTTCAGCAATTTTTAGCTGTTACACGGGATGTTGGGCTTTATTGGATGTTACTGAATAAGCCCCCTTTATTTCCCTTTTGAAATGTTTGTTATGTCCGATGGTCAGCAACTAACGCTTCAACCAGGGTTAATCATGCCATCAACTCTGCGTGTGCTGATTGTAGAAGACGAGCCAGCGGATGCTGAATTAATCATCCTGGCTATAACAGCGGCAGATATTGCGCTGACGTACGAAATAACCGATACGCTGGCAGGATGCCAGCAGTTGTTGCAACACTCGTGGGATCTGGTGCTGTCAGACTATCGGCTGAAAGGGTTTACGGCGTATGGGGTATTGGCGTTACTTCAGCAGTCAGACCAGCAACTTCCACTGATTTTAGTGACTGGCAGTCTTGGCGAGGAGGCAGCAGTCGCGTGCATCAAAGCAGGTATGACTGACTATGTGCTCAAAGATCGCCTGTTTCGTCTGCCAACGGTGTTAGAGCGATCGCTCCGTGAGTTTGAATTGTACCGCCAACAGCAGGCGGCAATGGCACAAATTCAGCAGCATGCACAACGAGAAACGATCATCAACCGCATTGTGCAGGCAATGCGCGGCACCCTAGTACTGCATGAGGTGCTGCAAACAACGGTTGATATGTTACAAGAAGCTCTTTCCCCTACCTGTTGCCTGGTCGTCCGCCCAGGGCAGCGCGATGAGATGAGGGTTCACACCATCAGCGAGGCACCTCAGGCATGGAAGATGCTGGTAGATAACCCTTGCGGGGTATTTCCGTATTATGCTAAAGCCCTGAATCAGGGTGAGCTTGTGGTGGTCAATGCGATTCCTCAAACCCTGCGGTCAGAGCTTCGGGCACTAGCGGCACAGTACAAAATTCATGCCTTCTTGCTCGTTCCCTTGATGTATCAGCAAGAATTTTTGGGTGAGCTATCTTTGTATCAATGCGATCGCGATCGCATGTGGACAGAAAATGAAGTGTCGATGGTGAAGGCGATCGCTGACCAATGTGCGATCGCAATCCAACAGTCACAGCTCTTTCATCAGGTGCAGCAGCAAGCGCAGAAAGAGAAGCTACTCAACCAGATTGCCCGCATCATCAACTCTAGCCTTGACCCAACGTATATTTTGCAAGAAATAGCCCGTTTGACGGGCACTAGCTTTGCAGTTGATCGAGCCTTTATCTTTGAAATCAAAGACGACCACATTCAGATTTTGGATGAATGGCGGGCCAACAGCCAGCAGCCTTTAATGAGCAACATTACCTTTCCAATAACGGACTGGTCAGATCTGCTCGATCCTCACTCTGACTTTTATGTCCAGCGCGTCTTTTACACACCCGATTTGGCGACTCTTAAACAGACTCCTACCCGACTGATGCAGACCCGTGACCATCACACTCGCTCAGTTCTAGCTGTGCCAATTTTGATTCGGGGTCAACTTTTT
>DATNQS010000362.1:0-3264 GCA_036703925.1 Candidatus Sericytochromatia bacterium | reverse complement strand
ACCATGCGATTGCCGTACACCTTGCCTAGCTGCACCATTACGCCTGTAGAGAGGATATTGAGCGCTAATTTTGTTACGGTGCCTGCCTTAAGGCGCGTCGATCCTGCCAGCACTTCGGGACCTACTAGCAAGCGAATATCTACATCGACCTGAGCGCTCACCTGATCGGCAGGCACACAGGCCATAAAAATAGTTGTAGCTCCTCGTTGACGTGCCGCTTGCAAGGCTCCGTGGACATAGGGTGTGGTGCCGCCTGCGGTAATGCCAACCACGACATCCAGCACGGTGATATGGCGATGAACGATCGCTGCTGCCCCATCCTCAGCCCGATCTTCTAGCCCTTCAGAACTACAGACTAGCGCTCTGGCTCCCCCAGCAATAATGCCCTGCACCTGCTCTGGGTCAGAACAAAACGTGGGCGGACATTCTGCTGCATCCAGCACGCCTAGCCGTCCACTGGTGCCTGCCCCGATGTAAAACAGTCGTCCGCCTTGCTTCAGTGCTTTGGCTGTAAGGTCGATCGCTGTTGCCAGGGGTTCGCGTGCCTGCGCGATCGCCTCGATCGTCCGTGCATCCTCCTGGTTAAACAGATCTACCAATTCCAGCGTCGTTAACTGATCTAAATGCTGGCTCTTCGGATTTGCTTGCTCAGTCAGTAAGTGCCCGCGTTCGTCTAGCTTTGGCATAAAGGGGAAGATAAGAATAAAGGATAAAAGGACATCCGAAGGTAGCTTTTAGCCTTCAGCCTTTTTTACAGCAGTCCCTCTAGTTGACGACGAATGCGCTCTAGCTCTGCTGCCGCGATCGCATCTGCTTCGGATTCCGGCTCTGGTTTTAGCTCTTGTTCTTCGGGTAGCTTGTCTTCTTGCCAATCAGTTTCAACCAGATTGGTTTCAGGGGGCGCTAGCAGCAGCCGATCCACATCCGTCTGAGGGACAAAGCCAGCCGGTACAAGCTGACCTTCGTAGCCAGCACTCTCACAGAACTCCTCAATGTCAGCCTGTTCCATCTTTTCAACCGTGGGCACCGGAAAGTCCTGCGCCTCTAGCAACAGTGCGTAGCGAGTAGCATCATCTTCCTGCTCAAAGATCAGCACGAGGTTGCGATCGCCAATCCGAATCGTGTGGATGCCCTCATTCTCCCTTCCCGCATTAAACAGTAAAACAAACACCTGCATAGTTACAGTCTTCTAGTTAAGGTTGTTCATTCTTGATTATTCTCCGCTCTTAGGCTGGTTAGGCTAGTCGCTAGTGGTCACTTGTTAAGAGCGGTCGCACAAGAAAGTAAGATGCAGCGGCAATGGTCAATTTTTAGAAGAATGATCCAAGTCCGGAGTCCATTTTACTCCTTCCCTCGCAACCGTTCCAAGAACAAGCTACACCCCTTCATTGCTTCATCCCTAACCCTACCAGACACGAGCTACATCGCTTCTTACCCCTGCCGCTCTACTTCCTCACCAACTTTAGACTCTCCTTCATTAACCGTAACCATTCAGTGATAAGCTGATCGTGGCAATTTAATAGTGATAATTTAAGTTCAAGACCGCATTCCGGCGGAAAATCATTCCCGGCGTGCGATCGCTGAATCACAACATCTTAAGTTACTGAGGCTACACCACAGCATAAGGCGCGAGCATGGTCACCACCACAGAAAAAACTCACATCGGCTATATCACGCAGGTCATTGGTCCCGTTCTGGATGTTAAATTTCCAAGCGGTAAGCTGCCAGCTATCTACAACGCTTTGACGATTAGAGGCACCAACGCAGCCGGACAAGAAGTATCCGTTACTGGCGAAGTGCAACAGTTACTCGGCGACAGCCAGGTGCGGGCAGTTGCTATGAGCACTACCGACGGCTTAGTACGCGGTATGGAAGTAACAGATACAGGTGCACCGATTAATGTCCCGGTTGGACCGGCGACCTTAGGGCGCATCTTCAACGTCCTTGGTGAACCAGTCGATAACAAGGGTCCCGTTGATACCAGCGAAACATCCCCCATTCATCGCTCTGCACCAAAGTTTACTGATCTAGAAACAACGCCATCTGTCTTTGAGACAGGTATTAAGGTGATTGACTTGCTAACCCCCTACCGTCGGGGCGGCAAAATTGGTCTGTTTGGTGGTGCTGGTGTGGGCAAAACCGTCATCATGATGGAATTGATCAACAACATTGCAACCAATCATGGTGGTGTGTCGGTTTTTGGCGGCGTGGGCGAGCGCACCCGTGAAGGGAATGACCTTTACAACGAAATGATTGAATCAGGTGTAATCAACAAAGACAACCTGAGCGAGTCGAAGATTGCCCTGGTTTACGGTCAGATGAACGAGCCCCCCGGAGCCAGAATGCGGGTCGGTCTATCGGCTCTGACAATGGCTGAGTATTTCCGCGACGTGAACAAGCAGGATGTGCTGTTGTTTATCGACAACATCTTCCGGTTTGTGCAAGCGGGTTCGGAAGTGTCAGCGCTACTCGGTCGGATGCCATCTGCGGTAGGCTACCAGCCCACCCTCGGTACAGATGTGGGCGATCTGCAAGAGCGGATTACCTCTACGACTGAAGGTTCCATCACTTCTGTGCAAGCGGTTTACGTCCCTGCGGATGACTTGACCGACCCTGCACCTGCAACGACCTTTGCCCACTTGGATGGTACAACTGTGCTGTCACGGGGTCTGGCATCGAAGGGCATTTATCCAGCGGTTGATCCACTGGATTCGACCTCGACCATGTTGCAGCCTGCGATCGTTGGCAGCGACCACTACGACACAGCACGGGCAGTGCAATCCACCCTACAGCGCTATAAGGAACTTCAGGATATCATCGCGATCCTGGGTCTGGATGAGCTTTCGGAAGACGATCGCCTGATCGTTGCTCGGGCGCGGAAGGTTGAGCGCTTCCTGTCACAGCCGTTCTTTGTGGCTGAAGTGTTCACCGGCTCTCCTGGTAAGTATGTCAGCCTTGAGAAAACAATCAACGGCTTTAAGCGTATTCTGGCAGGCGAACTGGATGAATTGCCCGAACAGGCGTTCTATCTAGTGGGCGACATTGACGAGGCGATCGCCAAAGGCGAGAAGTTGAAGTCAGACAGCAAGTAGAGAGTGATGAGTGATGAGTTTTGAGTTTTAAGTTGCAAACCGCTCAAAACTCAAAACTCAAAACTTAGAACTCAGAACTATTAGGAGACTTTGTCATGCCATTGACCGTTCGTATTGTTGCACCCGATAAAACCGTCTGGGATGCAGAAGCAGAAGAGGTGATCTTGCCCAG
>DATNQS010000361.1:0-5208 GCA_036703925.1 Candidatus Sericytochromatia bacterium | reverse complement strand
AGCGCGTAGTTTGTGCGTGCGCCTGTAAAAATGGTGGCGTTCGTCGCGCCCAAGGCTGAAATGGCAATCAAAAAGCTGATGAATTTAGCGCCACCCTCGCCAGCGACCTGTCGCATGAGGTCGGCTGCTACTGCATCGGAGTTTGCCATCCCTGCCAAGCCTAACCCTTGTAGATACGCCAGGTTAATCAGCAGGTAGATACTGACAATGATGCCAATGCTCCACAACAGGGCTTTCGGCATATTGCGCTGAACGTGGCGGATTTCCGCTGACAAGTGAGCCGCTTCATTCCAGCCGCCGTAGGTTAGCAGTACAAAGAGCATCGCCAACCCAAATGACCCTTGAGCCGCTGGCTCTGTTGGTGCAGGTGCAGCCGTTGTCGTTGCCGCTAAACCCGCCACAATGACCAATAGTAGCCCTAGTACTTTTGCTAGCGTCAGCAGGTTCTGTGTCCACTTCCCTTGCTCGACGCTCATAAAATTCAACCCTGTCAACACAACAATACTGAGCATGGCGTAGAGAAAGGAACTGTAGCTGCCCAACGGCAAAAGCTGTGCGGCGTAGTCACCAAAGATAAACGCCAGCAGCGCGATCGAACCCGTTTGGATCACTGCCATCCGCGCCCAAGCAAAGAGAAAAGCAAGGTTTGGACCATACGCCCGCATGAAGTAGTGATAGCTACCGCCCGCATCAGGAAACGCGCTTGCCAGTTCTGCATAGCACAGTGCACCCACTAGCGACATGGCACCACCCAGAACCCAAATTGACAGCGCCATGCCTGCACTACCCGCATTAGCAGCCACTAACGCCGGAGTCTCAAAAATGCCTGCCCCCACGACCATGCCAACAATGATGGCAGTGGCATCCGTGACGGAAAGCGTTGACTTTAGCAGGGTTGGCTGTGGCTCAATTGACTTGATTGTCATGTCCTACTACCTGAACGTTTTTGCATAAGAGACTTTGGACCCTGAGCCAATTAGAAATTGCCAGGAACGCATTAAGGGAATGGCGATCGCTATATCAGTGCATAAACCAAAGCTGCTTTTACTCAATTTCAAAAGTATTGCTGTAACTTCCCTCTCAAGAGAGAACTATGACTAAAGATGGATGGAGCTAGAAATAACATCTGCTTTTAGAGATAGCTGTTGCTAGAAAGGTCAGAACGCTGGGAGCAAAGGGGGCTTAGGTCTCAGCTAGGGGTTCTACACTACATCTTGTCCTAATCAACCTGACTGCTGTTGATCTAGCTATCCTCTGCACCAGTAACGACTGCTTCAAATGCTGCAAATAGGAACCTGACTTTAGATATAAGCAATTAAACGACCACAGATAATGACAGCGGCCCAGAGCAGCAGTGAGACAACGGCGATCGCCCGCACAGCTAATGGAGCTACGACCCCACGGTTCCATAGTCGTACCGATCGATAGTTGAAATGAAACAGTGCTGCGTTGATGCCAGTCGCAGTCATAAGCAACAGCTTGAGGCGGAAGGCAGGATTAGCGTTAAGCTGGTTGGCATCAACCGCAAACAACAAAAAACCAGTTACAGCCGCGATCGCAAAACCCAGGTATGCCCAGGGCAGCAAATGCCGCGCCATATCAGTAATCCAGAGCTGACGTGAGAAGCCCAACAGTCGTAGATCAAACATGACGATCGACCCAAACAGTAGGGCCAAGCCTAAAAGATGCAGGCTCTCGATCGCCGGATATAGCCACAGCCACTGGCGAATCGTGTGAGACAGGATGCTTTGCTCTAGCCATAGCCAGCTAGATACCGCCAGCAGCATCAGCGTAGTTCAACGGTGCGATCGCCGACAATCAGCCGCTCTACTCGCATTTCATTCGCCTCACTACGATGCGGATAGCCCACTAAGCTCACTGTCTGTCCTGCCTTCAGTGACCCTTGTGGCAAGCCCCGCCGCTCCATCCGTGTTGGTGGTGCCAAAACAGCCGTCCAGACTTTATTCCCAGACTTCAATCGAATTGTTGTGTGGGGGTTACCAGCGCTGACCTGCTGAATTTTGCCTGTCACATTAAGCGTCTTCTGATCGTTGTATTCACTCCAACCATGATGAGCGCTGGCTTCATTGGCATCAACCGTCAGAAAGGTGGCGATCGATGCTGCTACGACTGCTGCGTGCATCAGCCCTTGTTTGGACATAAATCAATAGCTCCTACTGCTGTGATAGTCCGACTGTTGTGATATTTCTACTGTTGTGATAGAGAAAGCGTTAGCTGCTAGAGAATGACTAACAGCTAACGCCTGATCGCTTCAGTTGTGTAACCGTCTCGCAGATCTGGGTTTGATGTTGCAGTTGTTGTGACCCAACTCATCTCACCCATGTCCTTAGTGTGACGAGTGAATATGACAGAAAAATGTCAGAGGCGATCGTGCTAAAGATCAGCAGCTAGTCTTACCAAGGCAAAAGTGCTGGCTACAGATGCCCCTTTTGATCCGCTTCAATTCCCTTTATGACAGGGGAAGCCGCAGTCAGGGGGATCTTGCTTTGTAACGTGTCAAACGGGAATGGGTAGAGTCTGCGATCGCTGTCAGAACACTGCGGCTTCAACGGTTGTGCTTAAATCACCCTCGCAAACAGCGTCATGCTCTTGAAAATCCTGGCAGTTTATGAATAATCTTGAAGTGAACAGACAGTAATGTTGCCCTTCCTGGCTCTTGCAGCCATTCTCATAAAGGAGCCGAGAGTGAACGCAGCCGAACAGGCAACTTCCCTGGAAACAACCAGCAAAATCGCCGCCGCCGCAAACCTCTTTAAAGCCGAGTTTCCTGATGCCAGATCAGACTTGAAACCCTGGGTGAACGATTCTCACACGCGAGAACTGGTTGATCCCGAGTCGATCGACATTGGGTTTCACTTTCCTGGGTTTTCGCGCTTGCTCCAAAGCCGTAGCCTGTTGCTGCAAATCCGCTTTTACAAAGAGACTCAGACTGGAGAACGCCGAGTGATCGGGGCAGAGATTGCCGGCTTTGACCATCGTGGCAAACAGTGGTGGCTGTCTACCGTAGATAACTGGGCATTTGAAGGCAGTAACTACCCCACACCTGAAATGGGAGAGAAATTGAAAGCGTTTCTCAGAAACGTTTTAGCACTGTTCAGCAGTTAGACTCCGCCGTTGCCCCTCACTCCTCACTTGCCGATCGCAATTCTGGGCAGTCGATGCTTGAAGCCACAGAGGATTTCCCACGAAATAGTATCAAGCATGGTTGCCCAGTCGTCTGCTGCGATCGATTCGTTGCCGTCTTGCCCTAACAGCGTCACAACTTCGCCTTCCCGCAGATCAGGGATCGAACTCACATCCAGCATGAGTTGATCCATTGTCACAGCACCAATTTGCGGTACTCGCTGCCCTCTGACGATCGCCTCCATTTTGTTAGACAGGTTGCGCGGCACCCCATCGGCATAGCCGATCGCTACTACAGCGATTTGTCGTTCCTGGTCTGCCACAAACCGATGCCCGTAGCTCACGCCCGTTCCAGGTGGAATGGTTTTCACTTGCGTCACTCTTGCTCTTACCTGTAAGGCAGGCTGGAGGTCAAGTACAGCTTTCAAGTGGTCTGCCGGATACAGCCCGTAGATTGCCAGACCAACCCTCACCATGTCGTAGTGGAACGTTGAATTCGACAAGGTGCCACCAGAATTCGCCAGATGCAATCGCGGTGGGTAAATACCGCAAGCGTTGATTTGGGCGATCGCCGCTTCAAAACGCTGTTGCTGCTGCTTGGCAATGGTTGGGTTTGGGTCTTCTGCCGTCGCTAAATGGGAGTAAACGCTGTCAATTCGCAGCTTTGGCAACCGCTGCACCAGTTGCACAAACTCTGCTGCTGCTTGCCAGTTAGTACCTAAGCGCGACATACCAGTATCCAGCTTGAGATGCACTGACAGAGACGGCTGTTGCGTTTGTGCCAGTACGTCTGCAAA
Source organism: Candidatus Sericytochromatia bacterium (assembly GCA_036703925.1). Taxonomy (GTDB): domain Bacteria; phylum Cyanobacteriota; class Cyanobacteriia; order Leptolyngbyales; family Leptolyngbyaceae; genus Stenomitos. The sequence continues at coordinate 1,267 of DATNQS010000361.1, read as the reverse complement.
GATGAGCGCCTGACGCGGCGTGCATAAGGTCGGTTGCAGTTGCCAATGGACGATCGCCCGAATTTGCTCTGGAGTGTGGTTTGCGCCTAACACCAACACTGGCGCATCAATCCCGGCTTCCCGGAGTTCAATCCCTTCAGGGATCGTGGCAACACCCAGCCAGGTCGCCCCAGCATGCAGCGCTGCTTGAGCAACGGTTGTAGCGCCATGACCGTATGCATCTGCTTTGACCACTGCCATTAGCTCTGTCTGGTCTGACAGCAGCCTGCGAATTTGCTGAACGTTATGGGCGATCGCGCTGAGATTTACTTCAACCCATGCCCGTTCGCGTCGCATCAACGCAATCCCTGGACTTTGCTCCCAACTTAACATCGTGATCAACTCCTCCGCTCACACCATGAAAGCGTTCAGCGATGAACTTTTTAGAGCAGATGACCCTTACGGCTAATCAACCAGAACCTGAACAGCATCAGGTTTAATGGCTCTGACCACTCTACCGACAAACAGTTCAGGCTGTTGTCGCCCGATCGCTGATCGCTTTTCATAAATGAACAGAACCTTACCAGCTTTTTGCTGACTTGCAAAATGGCGGACGATCGCAAACAAGCATTAAGCCAGCGAGTCTTATTCCCACAGCAAGGCTCTGCTGCCGTAAGACCACACGACAGATCTAGGGTTGTGGTTTCGGCGGTGTGGCGTTGGGCAAGAAAAAGATCAGCTCTCCATCTTTCACGCGCGTTTGACCACCCAGCGCCAAAATTTCCTTCTTGGCTCGCTCTTGCGTTGTTTTGTCATTCACAGCAACAGCCTGGTAATAAATCGATGTCCAGGCTTGAAACCGCACCGATATGCTATTAGGGTCTTGCCGCAAAAACGTTACTGTTTGTTGAAAGATGGGTTCAAGCTCCTGATAAGGACTGCCCTGTACCCATTTAGCTGCCATTGCGTGCGAGTTGATTGAACCAGGGACATCACCCAGCAACAGCAGTTGATCGATCCCTTTGAAGCGCCAGACTTGAAAGGCTCTGGAGTTGATTTGGGGCGATAAGGCAGCAGTGCCCCGATCCATAAACCGCACGGCAGTTCGTGGTTCGCCTAACTGATATGAGATAGTCCCTGAAAGAAATAAGTAAACATCAAGAAAGCGGGGGTCTAAGTGCGTAATGATATCAAAGTACTCAGTACTCAAGGCATAACCCGTCTTCTCGCGCACCTCATCGTCACCGTAGTACTGCAAAAAATTGAGGAACGTCCAGTCCGCAACTAG
>DATNQS010000360.1:0-2787 GCA_036703925.1 Candidatus Sericytochromatia bacterium | reverse complement strand
TACTCCAGTGCCTCTAGCCAACGATGGTAATCGTACTGCTGGGTTGGTGGGAGTAGTTTGATCTGGGGTGACATCGATCGCCCTAAGGGATAAAGAGCTGCGTAAACAGCAAGGCTAGTGAAGTGAAACAACCAGGCAATTAAGGTCGGGAACCCTACATGCGGGATGATTTTCAGAATCAAGCGAGGATGAGCAAGCGCTGTTTGAGCCAGGGTTCGCAATAAGGCAGGAAACTGCACTACGTCTTGCAAGAACGGCTTAAGTACTGGGTCGCCCAGCGTGTTCATTGTTTGAAACACGATCGCCAGCAGATTGTTAATCTGGTCTGGGTCGATTGCCTGGTTCATGCCGACGCTCATTGCTCGTTGAAAAAGCCAGGTGACAGCTAGATTGGGCTGATAGGGCTGCAAGAGTGCCAAGGCATTGCGACTCAGCCGATCGCTCTGTAGCGCTTCATGAATGCCTCCCGTCAGCCGCGCTAAATGACGCACCATTGCGCCGAAGCCGCCAAAACTGAGGGGTGACTGACCGCCACTGCTATCCCCGATCGGTAGAATGCGGTGCCACTGCGGTTTGAGAGGGCTTTGGCGATAGCAGGGAAAGAAGCCAAACAGCGCCCGTTTGAGCTGGAGTTGCTCTAGCGACACCGTTTGATAGTCAGGCATCAGGCGGAAATAGTCATCAAACAGGGCTTCTAGACTGGGGCGATCGGGGTGCGCGTCTAGATAGGTAAACAGGTAAGTGGTACGCCCGTCTCTAGCAGGAAACGCTTCCCAGAAGTATTGGCACTGCTGCTGTACGGGCGTAAAAGTCGCCATCAAATCACCTGTGCTGTTTTCAGGAAAGCCGTCCGCGCAGGTGCCCACCACCAAACAAACGGCATCCGGTTTTTTACCGTGCCGCGCTTGTTGCACGATCGGCGAAAAGTGTCCCATTGCATCCAGCACCAGACGCGTTTTGAATGACTGCTGTCCTGCGTTAACGGTGACTCCATCAGGATGAACGATCGCGCTTTCAAACGGGGTGTGTTCAAACAACTGCCCACCGCAAGCGAGAAACTTTTGTTTCAACAGTTCCAGCAGAGACACCGGATCAACCCCTAGGTTCAGCACGTCTCGCACCCAAACATCAGGACTGTTGAGAAACGCAATCCGGGCAGGATTATACTCAGTGGCGATCGCCTGCTGCAACTCTGCCTCCGTCAGCAATGCCAGTTCGACAAACACTTGCAGTTCGTGACGCGAGATGTTCCATTCCTGGTCGCGTCCTCGCAGGGCGCCACGCTCCAGTAGCGCCACTCGCCAACCTCGCTGTGCCAACGCTGCCCCCAGCAAAATGCCCAGCGTTCCACCGCAAACAACAACATCCCAGTCAACCGCGATCGCGTCCAGGGTCTCTTCAATCACAGTTGGAGTGGGCTGGGTGCCGTCCTTCAAGGATTGCCAGAGGCGATCGATGCGTCTCAGTCCTTCCAACGGGTTTCCCGGTATCTGAGACAGCAGTTGTTCGGTCAAAGTCATGGCAAGACGGTTCACAGAAGGCGGCTACTGTTCAGCGTAACGCGATCGCTGATCGTCTTTCAGTGCCAGTGAAAAGACTACCCCAAGAGCGTTAGAAGACCGCTGCTTCCTCGCGTTCAGCTCCAACTGAATTAGAGGTAACGAGTAGCCACCTATTTTACCGTTGCTGAGGCTGCCAGGGCTGCTTTTGCCTGAGTTTGTAATAGCAACCCATATTCCAAGCCTTCCACGACTGCCAGATAGGAGGCTTCCAAAATATTGCCGGACACGCCAACCGTCGTCCAACGCTGATGACCGTTACTCGACTCAATCAGCACACGTGTTTTGGCAGAAGTTCCAGCCGTGCCATCCAGAATGCGTACCTTGTAATCAGTCAGATAAAAGGTGCCAATTTCGGGATAGAAGCTGATCAGGGCTTTTCGCAAAGCAGCATCGAGTGCAGAAACGGGACCATTGCCCTCAGCGGCTTCAAGGATATCTTTACCGTCCACGGCTAGCTTCACGGTCGCCAGAGAGGTAGCGCGATCGCGGTCTGTCTCTGATAGCAAGCTGTAATGCACCTGGAAGCCTTTCACCTCAAAGGGGTTTTGGCGTTGTTCCAGCGCTTCGCGCATCAGTAGCTCAAAGCTAGCTTCAGCCGCTTCAAACTGATACCCTTCACTCTCCAGAGCTTTTAAGCGCTGAAGAATTTCACGGCAGGTCGGGTCTTGTTTGTTCAACTCAATGCCAAAGCTACGTGCTTTTGCCAGAATGTTGCTCATGCCCGCCTGGTCAGAAATCACAATGCGGCGACGGTTGCCTATTTGTTCTGGTTGAATGTGTTCATAGGTGAGGGGGTTTCGCTCCACTGCGCTGACGTGGATGCCGCCTTTATGGGCAAAAGCTGACAGCCCGACAAAGGGTGCATGGTCATCCGGGGCAAGATTGACGACCTCGCTCACAAAACGGCTTGTTTCGGTGAGTTGTTCTAGCTGATCAGGCGTAATACAGCTAAAGCCGAGCTTTGTTTGCAGATTGGGGATGAGGGAACACAAGTTTGCATTGCCGCAGCGTTCGCCGTAACCGTTGATTGTGCCCTGCACCATGCGAACACCCTGCATGACGGCTGCCAGCGCATTCGCTACAGCGGTGTCGGAGTCGTTGTGAGTGTGGATGCCGAAGCGGAGGGGAGTGGGGAGTGGGGAGTGGGGAGTGGAAGAAAGTTTTGAGTTTTGAGTTTTGAGTTTTCTTGCTCCCTCTGCTTCCCCTACCTCTTGCCTTCTGCCTT
>DATNQS010000359.1:0-8072 GCA_036703925.1 Candidatus Sericytochromatia bacterium | reverse complement strand
CTGCTTCTGCCCAATAGAAAATTTTTAAAGAAAGAATTCTGCGTCTTGTGTTTGCATTCAGCTACTCAGCCCGTTTTGCTGCTACTACTCTGCTGCCTTGATGAAGCACGTTTTTATGGATGAACGGGTACAGAAGCTATTGTCTCAATGGGGTATTGCGTCGCGTCGTCAGGCGGAGCAGATGATTTTGGCTGGGCGGGTGCAGCTCAATGGCGCGATCGTTCAGCTTGGGCAAAAAGCGAACCCTGCGATCGATCACATCACGGTAGATGGTGTGCTGATGCAACCATCGCAGCGCCCTGAACTGATTTACCTCCTTCTCCATAAGCCTGTTGGTGTCCTTTCTACTTGCACTGACCCCTGGCAGCGACCAACAGTGCTTGATTTACTACCCTTGTCCCTTAAGGAGGGTCATGGCATTCATCCTGTCGGACGTTTAGATGAAGACTCTACCGGTGCGCTGCTACTAACGAATGATGGGGCGTTGACCTTTTATCTCACCCATCCCCGGCACCATATCCCTAAAATATACGAAGTCTGGGTTGAAGGCTACCCTGCGGAGGCAGTCTTACAAGAGTGGCGGCAGGGTGTGCTATTGGCAGGTCGTCTCACCTTACCGACTCAAGTGACTGTCCTTAAGCGCCACCCAGAGCGTAAAACACTCTTACAGGTGATCTTAACCGAGGGCAGAAATCGGCAAATTCGCCGCGTTGCTGCACAGTTAGGACATCCAGTGCTTTCTCTGCATCGTACGGCGATCGGACCCATTCAACTGCAAGATCCAGGTGCATCACTACTAGCAAGTGGGAAATACCGTCCTTTGAAAGATGCAGAGATCAGTTTCTTGAAAACTCAACTTGACTTACTATCAGAAGGGGAGACAGTGACGCGCGAGGAGTACAGCCGATGAGTAACCAAATGACTCAGATCAGCCCGGAGCAGATAGAAAGGCTCAAAGAATTGGGTGCCTACTTGCAGCAAGTGCGTCAGAAGGAGCAAATTTCGCTGGAAACGGTGGCAAAGAAAACGCTCATCCCAGTGCGTTTGCTGGCAGCGCTCGAAATTGGTAACACAAAGCAATTGCCGGAGCCTGTCTACATTCAGGGTTTTATTCGTCGTTATGCGGATGCGATCGGTATGGATGGAGCCGAGCTGGCGAATGCGTTTCCAGCTCAGACAGATTTGAGGGCACCCAAACCTTCGTGGCGCGGCACCGTGCAAGCGCAGCTACGCCCATTACATCTCTATTGTCTCTACACAGTTTTAGTTGTTGGTGCAGTCAGCGGGCTATCTTACCTGTTAAATCGTTCCTCCACCCCACAAATTCCTGGGCTTATAGCAACTGCACAAAAGCGCGAACCAGTTATTACACCAGTACTTCCAAATGGGCCTGTCAATCTCGCCCAACCTACTGTTAGCCCAACATCAGGTAATAAGACAGTACAGCCTCCTACAGCCGTATCGCTAAAGTCAGTTCGCATTGGGCTGACAATGACATCTCAGTCTTGGGTTCGCATTGTTGTTGATGGTAAAACCGACTTCGAGGGCGTTCTATCCGAAGGCACCCAGCGTGCATGGGAAGCGGACAAACAGTTGGTTCTACGGGCTGGTAACGCTGGTGGAGTCATGGTTAGCCTCAATGAGGGTTTACCAAAACCGCTAGGAGAACCGGGAGCGGTTGAAGAAGTAACGTTTGGGTCGAATGCTCAAGGAGCAAACCTAGCCGCTTCATCAGAGTCTGCAAGCTTAACGGCATCACGCCCTAACCCGTTTTAAATCACTTTCGTTCTAAGTGATTGTCTGAATGCGTCCGTGGTAGAGCAACAATGAAATGGGTCTGTCCGTTGCTACTTTCCATGTGAATGCTTCCTTTGAGATGCGTGACTAATCGCTTTACCAGTGCTAGCCCTAAGCCTGTCCCGCCTTGTTTCCAGGGATCGCTGCTGGGGATGCGATAGAACTTATCAAAAATACGGGTTCTTTCGTCGGCGGAAATTTCTACGCCTGTATTGCTAACCTTGAGTTCAACGCACGTTGGTGTCGCACTGGCAGCGAGAGTAATCGTTTGGTCTGATGGCGTATATTTGCACGCATTGTCAAGTAGCTCTACTAGAATGCGTTGCAGCCCAGTAAAATCCGCTACTAGGGACGGTAAGCCCGGCTGCAAAACAACCTGCAAGGTTTGATGATGCTGCTGGGCACGGTTGTGAAACGCTGTAGCGATCGCGGGTAGACAATCATACAGGTTAAGCGTATCAAAGCTCAGGCGCGTTTGCCTGACCTCTAAATGCTGTAGTTCTAATAAGTCGCTGATTAGACTGATTTCGCGTTCACACTCGTCGTGCAAGATTTTTAGATAAGTACGGCATTTGCTGGTTGGTTTGCCGTCTTCCTGAGCCATGTCCACCTTGTCTTGGGGCAGCGATCGCTCGAGCATCTGTATCGCGAGCCGTATATTAGATAGAGGTGTTCGCAGTTCGTGAGAAACGGTGCTCAAAAAATCGTCTTTGAGTTGGCTCAGTCGCTCTAGCTCCTGTACTTGCACCTGCGATGCCTGGTAAAGGTGTGCCTGACGAATGGCGATCGCGCATTGATTGGCAACCTGCTGCACCAAACGAATTTCTAGCTCACTTAAACTACGTTCTTTGGAGTTAATGAGCCACAGGTCGCCGATCGTCCCCGTTTCGTTGATCATCGGGCAGGCAAACATAGCAACCTGACCACGAACTGGGCTTGGCACCAGTGAGCAAAACTGAAAGTGGTAGCCTTCTGTGAGTTGTGCGTACAGTTCGCTATAAACCACCATATCAATCACCTGATTGTGGTAGCCAGCAATGGAGGCAGCGTACTCGTAATGCACGCTAGAGGTTAGCCGCTCGCGATCGTACAGCGAGGCATTGCAACAGCCTAGATCTAACGCCCAAGCAAGTTCTTGCACGGCTGTCTGTAAAATTTGGCTCTCGTCCAGGCTATCGCGCACTTTATCGGTGATTCGCTTCAAGGTGGCTTCAAATTCCAAAGCACGGTGGAGTTGAAGAGTACGCTGCCTCGTCTCCAAGCCATATTCACTAACCTGGTTTTCTAACTCAGCATTAAACTGCTCAACCTGTCGATGGAGTTCAACATGCTGCAATAAGCGACGTACTCGCTGACGCAGCACTGCCCAGTGAATAGGCTTGGTGACAAAATCGGTAGCACCACATTCAAACGCTCGGTCAACTGATTCGTGATCATCCAGGCTCGTCACCATGATAATTGGCGTGGAATGGCTTTCGGGTAGAGCATTCAGCTTACGGCAGCAAGTAAAGCCATTCATACCAGGCATAATGGCATCGAGTAGCACTATCTGTGGTTGATAGGTTGCATAAGCACCGAGTGCATCGGAGCCATTGTCAGCCTCGATCACGCGGTAGCCATCAGATTCCAGCACCTGCCGGAGTGAGAAACGTATAGCCTCATTATCATCAACAATTAGAACGAGGGGCGGAGTATTTAAGTGCTGATGGGTACGATCGTTACCTAAAAGCTTTAGCCTTTTACTTTCAGTAAGGGTTGGCATATCACAGATTAAATTATAAAGACGACAATTGCCAAAGCAATGTGCAGGATAAACGATATTAAATGCATAAAAATGGCTGGGTTCGACAGTGACACGTCTAGCCGAGCGCTCAAGTCAAGGTAAAGATTTGATACCAGTATTTCGATAAAAGGCACAGACTTTAACCCCTGCTATTGCCACCTCCATGCTGTCACGCCACTGCACTAGATTCAAGGGAGAATATACAGGTGCTTACTTCTGTACAACTACAAAAAGAATTGGTACAGCAAGCAACGTATGAGAGCAAACAATTACTTAGCCCTTGTTTTAATCGTTTGGCAAGTTTTTTAAAGTTGGTACTAGATTGAAATGTGTTTTTCACAGAGTGCCCCGCATATGCAAAACTAGCTCAAATTTACACATTTATACAAACTTGCTTACTTTGGACATTTCTTTAAACTGAGCTAAGGGCTAGAGACTAAATTTGAGCCGCATAATTACGTCCACTCACTGACTGGAATAGAAACTGGAATAAAATGGCGATCAGATTTCCTGGCGATAATGAGGCGCGATCGCTCTATCTGTCGCGTTACTGCCTCTGTAGTTCACTGCCTGACATGCTGTTGTAGAGTTCAACAAACTGCTGGATTGCTCTTATAGCGATCGCCCTGATGTCTTGCAGTCATGCAGTGACTGATACTGAGCCAAAAGTGCAAGTACTGAGTGAGGAATGCGCTTTACTCAGTACGATTGACGCAAATGAACAGCAAGCAGAGGATCGAAACATGCGCATACTCTTAGGTAGCTTTGTGCTGAGCATAGGCTTAGCCGTTGAGCTAGCACCAGCCCAGGCGCAAACAACCGCCAAGCCGCAAGTAACGGCAATGGTAGAAGCGCTGCGGCAGGCGGCACCCAAAACGGGTCGATCTAACGATGGCTTGTATAGTGACTGGCAAGTCAAGCCTGGTACGCTTGCCGTCTGGTCGAAAAGTTGTCTGAAGCGACAAGTAACACCAGCCCAGTTTGACCGCAATCTAGCTCTGGCAAGGCAAGTCATCACCTGCATCGTGCAGGATGAATTTAACCAAAGGCTGCGGCTTAATGCTAATAACGAAAGCAGCACTGTACAAGCTGTTGCCTGTTGGTGGATGACTGGTAAGGACAGAGGCTGCACCAGTGGTGCGACAGCTAACTATGTGCGAACCGTGACCCGATATTATCAAAAGCTGCGCTAACCTGCTGAAGACCCACTACAGCCCAGGGTGGCGCTTACGACTCTGGGCTTCAGCAGGTTAGGAACGTGGTTGAATTATTCTTTCACAAGCTGCCAGAGATGCTAGGTCAGTTTGTGCTTAAGCCAAAGTGCTGCTTTGCCATGCTGGTAAATGGGATCTGGATCAAGAGCAGTCGCACGGTTATAAGACTCGACAGCATTACCGTAGGCTGCCATCTCTGTTAGCAAGAGCGCTCGGTTAAACCATGCTTGGTGATAACTCGGTGCTATTGCTACTGCCCGGTCATAGCTATGCAGGGCTTCAGCTTGACGTTTCATACCTGACAGTGCATTACCGCGATGGCTCCAAGCTTTGCAGTTACCAGGGTCAAGGGCGATCGCCTGGTCAAACGCTGCGATCGCAGCCACATATTGCTCTGTTTCACAAAGCTGGCAACCCTGTTTGTTCCAAAATTCTGGTTGGGACTGGTCAAAAGCAGTCATTATCGGTAGCCCTTATGTTCCCTTTCTATTGTCGGCAAACGAGAGGCAAATAGCCAGGGAGTTTAAGGAAAATTTAGCGCGTGATGCGGAGAATTTTGTCTTGTTCAGCGGGGCAGCTGCCACGACCATCACAATTGCTGGTGGTGACATACAATTCGCCGTCGGGCCCCATCACGGCATCTCTCAACCGCCCCTGTTGACCCTGCAAATACACTTCATGCTGCTGAACCTGGTTAGATTGAGGATCAATGACCACGCGCTGCAAGTGTTCTGACCGCAGTCCTGCCACGATGAGACTGCCTTTCCATTCAGGAATCGCGTTGCCAGTGTAAAGCGCTGCGCCTCCAGGGGGTAATGCTTGCCGCCAGACGATCGCGGGTGTCACCAATCCTTGCCGTGATTCACAGCGGTAGATGGTCGGCCAGCCCAGATTATCGCCTGCCTGAGCAACACTGACTTTATCGTGTCCCGATCGCCCTAATTCGCCACTGGGACCATGATCGCTCACCCACAAAGTTGAGGCATTGACCCAATCAAACCCTTGAGTGTTGCGAATACCCATGATGTAAACTGGGTTGCCCGGAAACGGGTTATCGGCAGGCACCTGTCCATCAGGAGTGACACGCAAAATCTTACCTGCCAAGCTTTTCACATTCTGGGAAAGGTCAGGCTTTTTAGCATCCCCAGTGCCGATGTAAAGCATACCATCAGGACCAAAGCGAATCCGTCCGCCATTGTGAAACTGTGCGACTGGAATGTTGTCAATGATGGTGCGATCGCGGGTTGCACTTAATCCATTCGTTGATAGCTGCCATCGTTCCACTTGATTGACTGGAGAACCATTCTTGTCCGCCGTGAAATAGACATAAAAGAAGCGATTGTTGGCAACGTCAGGATGGGCGGCAATGCCCAGCAAGCCGCCTTCACCACGATCGCTGACATTGATAGTGGCGATCGCCTGAGGGCGCAATTTGCCCTTTTGCACCAACCGCACCCGTCCGGATCGTTCTGAGACAAGCAGATCGCGGTTTAGTAGAAAGGCAATGCCCCAGGGCACATCTAACCCTGTCACCACTTCTTCGACTCGCACCTTGACTTGTCCTTGTGGACCAAAGCCATTTTCGACCAGCCTACAGCTTGCTGGTTTCGCCGCTACAGGTTTAGCTGCCGTTTGAGTTGTCTGGGTAGTTGTCTCTGTTGCGCTAGGTGCTTCGCTAGCTGGCTCCTGCGGTGATGTACAAGCAACCAACCCTACTAGAGCCAGAATGATCCAGGGTTTGTGCATAGGGAGTCTTTTCATCATGTCTCGATTTTAGGGTCAGTTTTTGTACGACACCCAGCGAATATTGCCATTAGTGCTATCTGCAAATAGAAGTGAACTGTCGTTTTTTGCCCATTTTTTCGGTGTCCGAGAGTCTCTACCGTTCAGTGCCATCTTCAAGCTTCATCGGTAAAAGTGACAGGAAGGTGACACACCCGCTGTTCACGTTGCGATCGAAGACGTTGCCTAACAGCACGGCTAGTCGGATCAGGCTCAGCTTTTCCCTAACGAAGCTATTCCCTAACGCAAAGCAGCTTCCTAATGTAGAGTGCAGCTGCCCTACTGGAGTTTAGCGATCAGCACCTGAGCCACGGATCCAGCTTCTACGGTGCTAAATGGGAAAGGTGTTATGGAAGACAAAAAACTGGCGATCGATTCAAAGAGGACTTAATGCTGCATCATTCCTGCTGTGGGTCTGCTACTGAAGGCGCTGCGTCACCCAAAGCGATTGACCATTGTCATCGGTTTCTGGATGAGCCAAACGCCAGGTTTTGCCCTCTTTTTGCCGTTGAAGATAGACTTCAAACGGATTCTGCTGTGTGATCTGTCGAGTGGGTAGCTTGGTAGTGATGTTGTACGTGCCGCGGACGCGAAAGGCTTTCAGGTCTTCAATGGTGAGAGGCGTTTGTTCGGCAACAACCACTCGCTTAATTTCTAGATCAGTGGGTTGCACGTTGAGCCGGAGTTGCTGATTGAGCGCTGCTTGCGTTTGGTGAAGCTGTTGCTCGATCGCCCGTTCTACTAGCCGATGGCTGGGTTTTCCGATCGGCAGTCCACAAGCTGTCAACAGCATAGCCAGAACCAAGGCTCCAACGCCCTTCCAAATTCTCTGCATCATCCAGTTACCGCTGCAAATTGCCTTCTCAGCGATAGTATACGACTGGGAGGTAGACAGGATTTGCAAAGTTTGTCGTTGGTCACTGTTCGCTGGTTAGCCGCCTCGCTGTGGAATACCAGCCCTGCTTTGATCGTACTGGGCTGGTGTTAGCTAATGCCGACAGACAAATTTCCAGAGGGGATGGCTCGCTCCCTGTAAGCGAATGCGCTGTACCTGTTGCTCTAGCCGTTGTCGATCGCGGGGCGAAAGTCCAAACAGGGCATTGCGGCTTTGCCAGAGCAGTGTGGCGATCGTAAAACCGATGCAAGTAGCGAGTCCGATCGTGGGAAGCCGATTGAAGGCTAGCCCATAACGCACCGCAGGCCACGTAAAGTAATCTAGCAAGAGCGAAATGGGATAGCGCAAGCCCCACAGACTTAATAAGCCAACAGTGAGCCATAAAACTCCAACCACACACCAACGTGCATAGATGGTAAGACGATAGAGCCGTACAACGTCCTGCTGGAATGTGAGGTCGATCGCATTAGCGTTTGCAGCTATTGATGGGTTCTTTTCTGGGTAGTGCCTTTTCATAAAGGATGAAGGAAAATAGAGAGAATTTTGTTTCAAGGTCACCTAGATTCACCATGAAACCCTACCTAATTTGTTCAACTTGCGG
>DATNQS010000358.1:0-2760 GCA_036703925.1 Candidatus Sericytochromatia bacterium | reverse complement strand
ACGTTTGACACTGTTACCAAGAATCAGTAGATAAGGCAGCACTCCAGGCATGACGAGTGAGTCTCAGTTTTGCAACTTGCCCTTATCCTCTAAACTTTCTTGCATTCTAAGGAGAAGAGGATTTAGCTCGAAGTCTCGCTATCTCTCTGGTAGAAGAACTTCGAGCCTGTGATGTGGAAAGTAGGGTCTGAAGACGGCTCCATTGACAGATTTTCAAGAATCGCGTCAAAATTGATACAGAATGACATTCTCTTAGTAGCCGCATTGCATGACACTGGACTTTATCTCGATCGAAACGATTCAAGAAATTGCGCAGCAGTATGGCTATTGGGCAGTCTTTTCAGGCATCTTTTTGGAAAGTCTTGGGCTACCGATTCCTGGAGAGACGGTCACCATAGCGGGTGGCTTTTTGGCTGGTAACGATCAGTTGAACTATTGGATTGTGCTAGCAGATGCCTCACTAGGAGCGATCCTCGGTGGAAACGTGGGTTACTGGATTGGCAGGCGTGGTGGTTGGCCGCTGCTCTTAAGCATTGGTCGCGTGTTTCGTATCCGGGAAGAACAGTTGGAATCGCTCAAGCGCCAGTTCGGAGAGAATGCGCCTCGAACGGTCTTTCTGGGTCGCTTTATCGCCCTGTTGCGAACCTTCGCTAGCCCGCTGGCTGGTATTGTGCAGATGCCTTATCTCCAGTTCACTGTTTACAACACCCTGGGGGCAGTTACTTGGGCATCAGTGGTTGTCAGCCTTTCTTACTTTGCGGGTCAGTTTGTGCCCCTAGAAAGCATGGTTGCCTGGGCAGGTCAGTTTGCCTTTGTGATGCTGCTGATTGCGATCGCGTGGATTGCCATTCCGCTCTGGCTGGAGTCTCGCAAGGTGAAAGAGGTGGTTGTCGGCAGTAACCCGCAACCAGATGATCAGCCTGCTAGTGGTGTGTAGCCTGGTCGCTATAGCAAGTACGCTCCGTAGAAGCAGGGTAAAAGCACGATCGCTGGAACTGACATAGCCAAACAAATTTACTGAAAGCTTGCCAAAGGGGTAGGGTTAACGTTCAATGACAGCTATCCCTATTTTGCTGACTTTTTTGTATGTCTTTCCGCGCAACGATCGCTCAACTGAGCGACATCCTGGGTACAACACCAATTAACCCCACTACTGTTGACTTAACTGCTCTCGCCACCGGAATCACCACCGATACTCGTTTGCTTAAAGCAGGTGATGTCTTTCTGGCACTAAGGGGCGAGACATTTGACGGTCATGCGTTTATTGAGCAGGCCATTGCGAAGGGAGCGATCGCCGCGATCGTTGATCAACTCTGGCATGATGCTTCGGCAGCAAATAGTGACATTAGCGCCTTGCCGCTGCTGCCCGTAGCGGATACATTGCAGGCGTATCAGGCGATCGCCCACTGGTGGCGCAACCAGTTCACCATTCCCGTGGTTGCGGTTACAGGTTCAGTTGGCAAAACTACGACGAAAGAATTGATCGCAGCGGTGCTCTCGCAGCAGGGAACGGTTCTTAAAAGTCAGGCAAATTACAACAACGAGATTGGCGTGCCTAAGACTTTACTCGAACTAGGCACAGAGCATACGTTTGCAGTCATTGAAATGGGAATGCGCGCTCGCGGCGAGATTGCGCTGCTAACCCAGATTGCACGTCCTGATGTTGCTGTCATTACTAACGTGGGTACGGCGCACATTGGTCGGTTGGGGTCGGAACTGGCGATCGCGCAGGCGAAGTGTGAGCTTTTAGCAGAAATGCCCAGCGACAGCATCGCCATTCTTAACCAGGACTTGCCGTTGTTGATGGAAACGGCTGCTACTGTCTGGCACGGCAAAACGCTGACCTATGGTTTAGACGGTGGCGATTTGCATGGGCGATTGACTGATCCCCAAACATTAGATGTAGCAGGCTGGACGCTTCCCCTGCCTTTACCTGGTCGCCATAATGCCTTGAACTATTTGGCAGCCCTGGCAGTAGCAAAAACATTAGGCGTTGATTGGGGACCCCTGGCACAAGGGATTGCTGTTACACTGCCAGACGGACGCGCCCAACGCTATGAGTTGCCCAACGATGTGATGCTTCTAGATGAAACCTATAATGCTGGAGTGGAATCAATGCTGGCATCGCTACAGTTGCTAGCGCAAACGCCAGGAACCCGACGGCTTGCTGTGCTGGGCACGATGAAGGAACTGGGAGAGCGCTCGCCTGAGTTCCATCATCGCATTGGTGTTGCGGCAAGAGAGCTTCAGCTCGATCGCCTGTTGATTTTGGCAGAAGCAACCGAAGCAAATGCCATCGCAGCAGGGGCAGAACCACTGCTATCAGAATGTTTTTCGAGCCACGCCGATGTTGTTGAACGCTTACAAACACTGGTGCAACCCGGCGATCGCATCCTGTTTAAAGCCTCCCGTGCCGTTGGGCTTGATCAGGTCGTCAAGCAGTTTCGCGATCGACACAAGTAAGCGCTAGACCTGAGAGGTGTTAGTCCTTCTTCGTCTGGACACGCTTGCGGACTTTAGCCCACTGCTCGTACATCAGCACCAAACTCGATCGGCAATGGTTCCGTCAGCTTTTGGTAGGTGTTTGCGAGGAGTGCTGCCAGGTAGCGCTGAAGGCGATCGCGTCCTTCTGGCTTGAACCCGTAAAGCTGATTCCCTTCCCTGAGAAAGAGTGGCGTTGACCGGAGGAACTGATAGTCAGGATTCTGTCGGGACAACGCTGTGAGCAAGCTTGAGTCGTCCTTCGGCGGCACCAGACCG
>DATNQS010000357.1:0-2187 GCA_036703925.1 Candidatus Sericytochromatia bacterium | reverse complement strand
TAGCGATGAAGCCAGAGAAACCCTACATCAGTTAAAGCATCATAAGGTCAATTGGCAAAAGTTGTTGTGGGGAGGCACAGAGGTAGAAAGACGCCGCGCCCTCAAAGATTTGTCTCTGCGTTTACCGTTTCGGCCTTTGGTACGCTGGTTGTATATGTATTTTCTGCTAGGTGGCTGTTTAGATGGGAAAGCTGGATTGGCTTGGTGTACGTTGCAGGCATTTTACGAGTATCTGATCTTGCTTAAGGTTTGGGAGTTTAAACAGGGTGAGAAGTCACCCCAACTCCGCTTATACAGCCCCATTTTCCCCAGCAGTAGAGATGTACCCTCCGGGAAGGGTTCCGCCGAACTAGCAGAACGTCTGTACAAGGTTTTGCAGGTTGCTGAAAAAGCAGATGGCAGACCCGGAGTTGGTATGACCCCTCAGACATCTGATAAATAGTGAGAAAAGCTGATAGGGCTATTTCCTAGGAGGCTAAAGCCATCATTCATTACTTTACTCATTTCCCTATCACCTTAGAAGTTATGAAAATGAAAAACCTCTTCACCAAAATTGCTGCTATCGTTGCTATTAGTGCTGGTCTTTCTGTTGCGATCGCTTTCTGGCGCAGGTCATAGCTATAGGGAGCAGGCATAAAGGTTCTTCGCACTCGTCGTTTTTATGTCCTAACACATTTTCGTAGGGCTATAGCAACGGAAAAATTTTGAGCGTTAAGGCTGAAAAGCTCATTCCCATGCAGCCCAGACCGCTCGCCGAGACTTCCAGATTGCTATTTCCAAGTTTGCGCGTTTGCATTGTTTTTCTCCATTGATGTGGAATTGATAGTGTTTGCCGTCGATCGCTCCCGTCGTTGTCAGTCGTTTTCACGGCGATCGCTGCTCACCGTAGGGTCATCAATGCGAGACGGGGCGGTCTTATGACCCCAGCGAGGCCACAGATAGAAGAGGTTGAGGAGGATGAAGAGCAGCACTGCCAGCCAGGGTAACACCAGCGCAACCACGGTGGCGATCGCACTCAGCCTAACCACCAGCACTATCATTACCAAGGCTGCGTGGTTGGGCCAATCGTAAATTCGTTCACGTTTGTGTCTTCTGGCTGGTCAATCGCAAACGCCACAACATTGGCTACTCGATCGGGTGAGATGCCATATTGCTTATACAAGGCTGTCATTTTTTCAGCCGCATCTTGGTGGGTAATCTGATCTAACAACTCCGTGTTAATTGCAGCAGGATAAATGGTCGCAGTACGAATGTTAGTCCCCTCAAGAGCCGACTCCATGCGTAGAACTTCCATGAAATCGCGTACAAACCATTTCGTCCCACCATAGATTGCGCCCCCTGGATAAGCTTTTAATCCAGCAACCGATGACGTGGTAATCACATGCCCAGATTTTTGGCTAACAAATATTGGCAACACAGCCGCGATACCATTGAGTACGCCCTTGATGTTGACATCCACCGTTTGATTCCATTCATCCGTTTTCAATGCAGAAAGTGGAGCAGTGGGCATGATGCCAGCGTTCAAGAAAATCACATCGACACGACCAAATGTTTCTTGGGCAAGCTTGACGATCTCAGCGTTATCAGATGGGTTCACCACATCCATCACTTGATAGATGGCTTGTCCGCCAGCTTTTTGAATTTCATCAACCAGTTGTTTCAATTGGTGCTCGCGTCGCGCGCCCAATACGACTTTCGCGCCTTTGCTAGCAAGCAATTTCGCAGTTGCTTCACCAATCCCGGATGATGCGCCGGTAATAATCACAACTTTATCTTGAATCATCTCATTCCTCTTTTTGTTAAGTAACTATTGAATTCCGCCTGACAGACTTGCAAATCAGTGGACAAGGGCACGCTGAAAGTTCGATGGGGTATCAGCAAAAAGGTTCTTTTGCTCTGCCATTACTGCACCGTTTGTCCACCGTCAATGACCATGGCGTGCCCAACCATGAAGGCAGCCGCGTCCGAGCACAGCCAAACAACTGCCGCAGCAATCTCCTCAGGCTTGCCCATCCGTCCAATCGGCTCCTCCGCAATCACCTGCGCTCGCCCTTCGTCCGTGCCGCCCGTGAAGCGACCCATCATGGGGGTGTCAATGTAGCCAGGACAAACGGCGTTGACGCGAATGTTCTGTGCGGCGTAGTCGAGGGCTGCCGCCTTGGTGAGACCAATCACGCCATGTTTCGC
>DATNQS010000356.1:0-5886 GCA_036703925.1 Candidatus Sericytochromatia bacterium | reverse complement strand
ACGCGAGTTTTTTGAAAGTTTAACTGCCGCTGTCAGCCTTTATGCTCAAGAGCTGTTAAGCGGCATTCGTACGTTCAAGTCACCTCAGACCACATCGCAGCTTGTACAGCTACAGCGTCTGGATAACAACCATCATCGGTTAAGCGTCTTACCACCTGATGCCGATCCGGGTTCTGGCATTACCACACATCTAACCCGACAGGTTGACCTGACTACAGTGCAGTTGTTTGATTTAGTAGAAGCGATCGATCAGTTCTTTGCAGACTCTCAAACCTTACCGGATTTGACTTTTCAGGTTGCGCCCCTCGCCAAGCGCGATGTCCGTCGCAGCGAACCTGTTGCCAAACAAGCCATACCGGCTGCGATCGGTGCGTCTGGTTTAGCACTAGCAGCGATCGCCTTCTTCTTTATTCCTATACCCCAGGTGCGCCAACCAGACGATCTGGTGCCGAACGCCAATACAACCTCCAGCACAACAGGATCGCCAGCACCCGCTGCCCCCCCACCATCGCCGACGACAAGTGGTTCGTCTAGCCCAACTACAAGTCCTAGTGCCGCTACGTCTCCTAACCCAACAACGGTTGCCCAGCCCGATTTGACGAAGCTAGAAGCAGTACTGACGGCTGCGCCGGAAATCACTGATCCAGCCCAAGTTCAAGCCTTGCAGGAGCAGTTGTCTACGCAGCTTGACCAGGCGTGGAAAGATCGTCCAGCCGTGACGCAAGACTTGGAGTATCGCGTTGGCGTTGCTAAAGATGGTGCCATTGTTGGCTACAAGCCTATCAACCCAGCCGCAGAGACCAGCACTCAACAAACGCCGTTACTGAACCTGCTTTATATTCCGGCGACTGGTTCACAGCCATCGTCCGAACCGATCGCTCAGTACAAAGTGGTTTTCACCTCTAAAGGCGTGCTTGACGTATCTCCCTGGCAGAACGCTATGGCAAGCCCGATCACAGGCATTACAGAAATTACTGACTCTGATCAAATTTCAGAGCTACAACCGAAGCTCTACGACCAGCTCGACCAAAACTGGAAAGACAAGCCAAGCTTTGAAAAAGATCTTGTTTTTCGCGTACGGGTGAAAGAAGACGGCACGATCGTTGACTACAAGCCCGATAGCGAAGTTGCCGCTGAGTTTGCCAAGGAAATTCCCTTGCCGGAGTTAGGAAAACTTGCTGAAGACGGTGATGCCGGAGCGGGTCAAGATCCACTCGCCCTGTTCAAAGTGGTTTTCAAGCCAGATGGTAAGCTCGAAGTTAGCCCCTGGCGCGGTCAGAGGGATTAGCAGAACGGACAGGCAGTAGAAGCATGTGGCTAGCAAGGGTGTTACTGAACCCTGACGCAATGACTGCCTCGCTTTGCTGGTTCCTTGCTCTTATAGCCTCAACTATATGAACATTATCTTCTTCGGCACGCCTGACTTTGCCGTTCCCAGTTTGGAGCGCTTGCTGTCTCATCCGGCTTTCAACGTGCTGGCAGTCGTAACTCAGCCAGATAAACGACGGGGGCGAGGCAGTCAACTGATCCCATCGCCAGTAAAGGCGATCGCCCAAGCGCACAATCTACCGCTGTATCAGCCCAAAAGTGTCAAAAAAGATGAGGCGACCTTAGATTACCTGAAAAACGCCCAGGCAGATGCATTTGTCGTCGTTGCCTATGGGCAGATTCTCTCTCAGGCGGTTCTCGACCTGCCGCGTCTTGGCTGCGTCAATGCTCACGGCTCAATACTGCCACAGTATCGCGGGGCGGCTCCCATTCAATGGAGTTTGTACCACGGTGAAGCGGAGACCGGCATTACAACCATGCTGATGGACGCTGGCATGGATACTGGACCAATGCTACTAGAAGCTCGTACACCGATCGCGTTGCTAGACAACTTCGAAGATCTGGCAGCGCGGTTGGCATGCATTGGTGCCGATCTGCTTCCAGAAACCCTGCTTAAGCTCGATCAGCAAGCGATTCGGCCCGTGCCCCAGGATGAGTCTCAGGCAACCTACGCACCGCTGATCAAAAAAGACAACTACTGGCTGGACTGGTCATGCAGTGCGATCGCCCTTCACAATCAAATTCGAGGCTTTTTCCCTTCCTGTAGCGCCACCTTTCGCGACGAAGCC
The DNA here is from genome assembly GCA_036703925.1 of Candidatus Sericytochromatia bacterium. GTDB lineage: Bacteria > Cyanobacteriota > Cyanobacteriia > Leptolyngbyales > Leptolyngbyaceae > Stenomitos. The sequence goes on along the minus strand of DATNQS010000356.1, from coordinate 3,769 downwards.
ATCAAGATCGTAGCAACCGCGCCCCTTAGTGAAGCGTTTAGGACACAACTGCCTAGGGAATTGAGCACGATCGCCCAAGCCTGGTCAAACCCTTTGCCCACAGCACAACCGGGCGAAGTGGTTGGCATCCTTAAAGGAGAAGGCGCGATCGTCCAAACGGGTGATGGTGCCTTGCTGCTGCGAACCGTGCAGCTACCTGGCAAGCGCCCTCAATCTGGCTGGGACTTTGCCAACGGTACTCGGCTAGCAGTTGGAGAGGTGTTTGGGAAGGGAGGATAAGGGATGAAGGATGAGGCTTGAAAGGTAAGGGATGTTTAGTAAAAGGTTGGAAGGACGGTCAGAAGGGCTGATTTCTGGTGCCAGGTCTGTTAGCTTTCAGGCACCGCATCGGAAGCAAGCTACAGTTGCAAAGGCTGCTAACCACGTAAACAATGATGAAAGTAGTGAAGGGATCATCGGTTATTTGCTAAAGGCAGGAGCAGGCATACTAAGCGACGGGTATGATATAAATGTTGAGGTTTGTTACTAAATCATTCTGTCGCTAGATGCAGACTGTGATCACCCCCTTCTACCGTTTGTGTTGTCCGCTACTACCTTTGTAACGACTCCTTGCCTGCTTACTGCTGGTCTGTAGCAGGCTTTTTCATGTCTTTTTGCTCAACAACCTACATCTGGAAAAAAGAAGCTATTCATGACTGTATCGATCGTACGCCCCAAAAGCCTTACAGCCGTCACCTTGAGTCCAGATCTACGCCTGAAGGACATTCTTAAGACGTTGCCGAAAGAATGCTTTCAGAAAAATATGAAGAAAGCTTGGACGGCTGTAATTGTTAATGTGCTGATGGTTGGTTTAGGTTACGCAGGTATCGCGATCGCGCCCTGGTTTTTGCTGCCGCTTGCCTGGTTGTTCACTGGCACAGCGTTGACGGGCTTCTTTGTAATTGCTCATGACTGCGGACATCGATCGTTTGCTAAGCGGCGTTGGGTGAACGACTTGGTGGGACACATCTTCCTGCTACCGCTGATTTACCCGTTTCATAGCTGGCGCATTTTACATAACCTACACCACAATCACACAAACAAAATGGATGTGGATAATGCATGGCAGCCGTTCCGCCCCGAACTGTATGACGGGATGCCCCAGCTGATCCAGCAAGCGTATCAAGGAATGCGCGGACGACTTTGGTGGCTGGCTTCGATCGTTCACTGGGCTATCATGCACTTCGATCCGTCCCAAGTCGAAGCGAAAGATCGCAATAAAATCAAGCTTTCGGTTGCCGTTGTCGTTGGGTTTGCAGCAATCGCGTTTCCGTTGTTAATCGCTACGCTTGGCTTTGTCGGTCTGGTCAAATTTTGGTTAATGCCCTGGCTTGTCTACCATTTCTGGATGAGCACCTTTACGCTGGTACACCACACTGCCCCTGACATTGATTTTCAAGAACCTGAACAGTGGCATGCAGCAAAAGCACAGCTTGCTGGAACCGTTCACTGCGACTACCCCTTAGGAGTCGAATGGTTGTGCCATCAAATCAATGTCCATGTTCCCCATCATCTTTCTACCGCGATTCCGTCGTACAACCTTCGCATGGCACACGAAAGCCTGCGAGAAAACTGGGGCGCGCATCTTTACGAATCTCGGTTTTCCTGGTCGCTGATGAAGACGATTACTGATCAATGTCACTTGTATCATTCTGAGGAGTGCTACCAGTCGTTTAAGGCACACCAGCAGTTGAAAGGCTAACGGCTGAAGGCTAAAAGCTTTGAGTTCTTGAGGAGTTTTGAGGCAATTCTGACTCTTGACTCCTTTTCTTTGACTTCCGAAAGATTTTTCTTCAAACAAGATGAATCATTCTTGCTGAGTGGCGTTATCCTGATTCTAGTCTTAGCGAGAGGAAGAATCAGGAATGCGCGCACGATCGCTAATCGGTTTGGGTTCTGTGCTGCTGTTAGCGGCTTGCTCTAGTGCTCCTAAAAGCGAGCAAGGAACGCCACTGTCATCGGTTGATGGCGTGGTGTCGCTGTCTGCTACTAAACCGCAAAATTTTCCGAAGCCTGTGGTCAGCCCAATGGGGGTGGTTCCAGTGCCTTCGGTGCCGGGCTTGATTACACCGACAAATGCCCGTATGCGCGTACCAACGATCGTTACAGGACGGACTGACCCGTTTGCTGCGATCGCCACTGCGCCAATTAGACTTATTTCTACCAGCAAGCCAGCGGTAGCGTTGCCTAGCCCCTTACCCGCACCGGTTCAAAATAGGAGGTTACCAACGTTCAAGACGCCGCCGATCGCAACAGTGCCTCTTAACGGAACCTCATTACCGCCAACATCGCTACCATCATTACCATCAGTACCCGTCTCTCCTACTGCGCTTGCAGATACCATTGAGGTAAGCGGTGTCGTTAAAGTTGGCAGCAAATGGAGTGTGATTGTTAAAGAGCCAGAGGCTCAAACCAGTCGCTATGTACATCCAGGCAGCTATCTAGCAAACGGACAGGTGTTGGTGAAGCGGATTGTAGCGAGTGCTGGCTCTGATCCGATCGTAGTGTTGCAACAAAACGGCGTGGAGATTACGCGAACGATCGGTGGCGGCGATCGTCTTGCCAGCAAGTAATGGGCTAGTGATCTAAACTCAAGGGAAGGGGAACAGGTTAAGGCCCCCATCATGGAGCATTCTGATGCCAGGACTGAGCAACCAACGTGATGCAGCCGATGGTGGCAAATTAGCAGCGTTCTCTAACCGAGAACTGCAACGGGCACTCGATCAACGCAGCCTGAATTATCAGGAAACCTACATTTGCCCCGTTTGTCGTCATGGGCAGATTACAGCGTTGACCTTAATGGATGCCTTTGCGTGCGATTTCTGTCGCCATATTTTTACTACCAATTTGTCAGAGCAGTCGATTCATGTAGAAGATAGCTCCCAGCCGATGACGTGGCGCTGGAACGGGCATAACTGGAAAGCGGCGAATCAACTAGATACGGATCTCACCATTGTTATCTGGTTGGTTGGTGTGGCGCTTGTGTTTTTACCACCTGCGCTGATCTGGCTGCCTTCTCACACCTTTCCGCCGCTGCAAGGTAGTGCCTGGGCATGGTTTCCCTCAGTCTGGATTGGTCTCACCTTTAGCGCTCACTTGACCTTTGTAGCCTGGTTGCTTGCTGAACATTATCAGGTGCCTTTTTACATCACCTATAAAGTCAGGTTGCGTGAAGTATTGGGTAGACGGTGATAAGTAGGAAAGCTAAATTAAGCACTACTTAGAGACCGGATTTCGACTGCGCTCAACCCGCCGACACAAGGACTGAGAGCATTGAGACTTCGGCATGAGCTTTCGACCTGAGCTTTCGACCTGAGCGCTCAAGCCGAAGGGCACTCAGTCGAACGCGAAGTCGAAATGCTTTTTATAAATAACTACGCCCAGCCACTTAGAAAGCCTGAAAGCTAAAGGCTAAAAATAACTTTCAGCCTTCATCCCCAAGACTTTTACTCAAAGCGTTTACGTTTAGCTGACCAGCGCAACAGGCTGTAGTTGTTGGTGCCACTAGCAACGATCGTGCTGTCGCCACTGCTACCCAGTCCAGCGATCGACAGATAGCTTAGGTCTGCTTCGGTAGAGCATTCGCTATACAACAATTTGCCTGTAGCTGAAAAAATGAGGGTTCGGGGTCTAGCTCGTTTCTTCGGCGCTTTACTTTCGGTTGAGCCAGCGAGGGCTTCAGAGTCAACGGTCAGTATAATGTCAGGCAGTTTGCCCCCAGTAAGTGTCG
>DATNQS010000355.1:0-9847 GCA_036703925.1 Candidatus Sericytochromatia bacterium | reverse complement strand
CTGAGATAAAGTTGTTTGCGTACTCTTTGCGGACTTGTGGGTCACGTGCGATCGTCTATGGTTCTTGATGCGTCTTTTGCAGCCCAGCTTGCAGCGTCTGCTGAACGGCTGTTTTACTTGATCGATCGCTTTCAGGCAGCGAAGATTTTAGTCGTCGGCGATCTGACGCTGGACGAGTTTCTCACGGGGCAGGTGGAGCGGCTGTCTCGCGAAGCGCCTGTGCTCATCATTCGCCATGAAACGACGCGACAGGTGCCAGGTGGTGGCGCAAATGCCGTCTACAACTTTGCGAAACTGGGCGCACACGTAAAAGCCGTGGGGCTGCTGGGTGTTGATGACCAGGGGAAAGCACTACGCAGCATTTTTGAGGGCGCAGGTATTGATACGCAAGGCGTTTTGCTGGACAGCGCTCGCCCGACTGTTACCAAAACGCGGATTTCGGGTCATGCCCGTCAGTCAGTGACGCAGCAAATTGTGCGGGTCGATCGTAAGTCCGATCATTTGCCCGATGAGTCGCTCCAGCTTCAGCTTGCCGACTACATCCAGCAGCACGTTGGCACCGTTGATGCGGTTGTCTGCTCCGATTATGGCGATGGCACCTTAACGCAACCGGTCATTCAAGCAGCGCTGACCCATCCGCTTAGTATTGTTGACGCTCAGACCAGGCTCGATCGCTATGCAGGTGCAGCTGTCTTCACGCCCAATCTGCCTGAAGCCGAGCAAGCCGTTGGTCATTCGCTCGTTAGCCCATCAGGCGATCCGGCTGACCTGACGCAGCTTCAGCAGGGTGGACACGCTCTCTTGCAGCTTACTCGGGCAAAGCAAATGCTCATCACTCGTGGCGAAGAGGGGATGAGCCTGTTCGATCGCGATGGCACTCAGCATCATGTTCCTGCCTTTAATCGTACGGATGTCTTTGATGTGACAGGCGCAGGCGATACCGTCGTCGCTGCCTTTACACTGGGGCTTATAGCGGGAGCAACCTCATGGGAGGCAACCGTTTTAGGCAACCTGGCAGCCAGCATCGTTGTCCGGCAGTTTGGCACCACACCCACAACGCCAACCGAGATGAAAGCCTCGCTTCAGGCGCTTTTGGATGAGTTTCAGCATGAGTAAGGAGTGATTGGGCAAGGAGCGTTCAGCTATCAGGCGTTAGGGGCCAGCAGCCAGAAGAGCTTAAAAGACCGCCTCTGCTCCCCCTACTCCTCTGCTCCCCTCCCTCATCCAAACAAAAGATCAGAACACTTGGAATTTGATAGTACAAATATACTGTTCTACGTGTAGAATACTCTCAGCAGAACGTTGAGGAACCCTCTATGCAACCAGCGCTCAAATTCTCGCTCGAAATAGTTGATGGCGAAAGACTAGGCAAGCTTGTCGTGCCTTATGTTCAGGTCGCTCGCTGGCTAAATTTCTTGACTTCTCCCCACTACGGCGCACAGATTATTTTTGCCGAGCAGGGCAGAGAGGGAGTCACCATCTATTTTGATGCGTGTGAAGGGATGTATAGTTACTTGAACGATCGCCTCAATCCCGATCGCGCGGCACACCAGGCTGAACCAATACCGCTCGCGCTGGCTAGCTAAGGTTCTGGCAAGCTTTTCCGAAGGTTGGTATCTTTACAAAGCTATTGTTCTTTGTAGGAATGTTATTGCAACGTCCCTACAGATCTTGTTCTACTGATACCCAACTGTTAGTCCTCATGCCTGAACCAATCCAGCTCCGCGCGGCAACTGCCAGCGATGTGCCGACCATCTTTGCTTTAATTCGAGCATTGGCAGAGTATGAACAGCTGTCTCATGCGGTTACAGGCACTCCGGAGGCGTTAAACGAACACTTGTTTGGTTCACGTCCCTATGCGGAAGTGGTTTTGGCTGAAACCGCAGGTAACGTTGCCGGACTGGCGCTCTTTTTTTACAACTATTCGACGTTTCTAACTAAGCCAGGGCTTTATCTGGAAGATTTGTTTGTCTTACCAGAGTATCGGCAGCAGGGCATCGGCAAGGCGTTGCTAACGTATCTAGCGCAGCGGGCGATCGCAGAAGGCTGTGGGCGACTGGAGTGGAGTGTGCTCGACTGGAATGCACCCGCGATCGCCTTTTACGAGCAGATGGGCGCTACTGTTTTACCTGATTGGCGCATCTGTCGCGTTACAGGAGATGCGCTAACGCTGATGGCTAGCAAAACATCATGAGACGATAGCGGTGGAGATTGTAAACTGAGAAGTAAGAGTAGTTGGAAACGGAAAAGACGAAGAGTCGATCAACACCAATCCTTTGTCTCCGTCTCTAACTAAAAATTCTCTAAACACTTCAGGAGCGTGCGATCGTGTCTATTTGGGTAAACGAACAGATTGATCCATCCGGTATCCTCTACTCGTGCATTGCGTGTTGCGATGAAGACCACGCGCAGGACTGCCACCAATCGTTTCAAAACAATTTGACCGATGAACAAGTGGCAGCAGGCTGGATTGCTCGCCTACGTACCGTCAATTCATGGGACGAGGTGCCCGCCAATGCGTTGAAGTTAGACTAACCGACCGATCGTCTTGTAAGTCCAATAAGCCAACCATACTCCATCCCCTGCTGTCTCCAGGCCGGGGGACAATTCTCATGGCATAACGGTTTGTCATCATGGTCTTTGCGTAGAGTCCAACAGTTGCACCGCTCTCTGTTGAGTCCTTGAACGCTTTTGTCAGTTTAAAGTGAAGAAAAATTACTAATAGTTGCAATTACGTTAAAAATCATTTTGCTGAAGTAACTGTGAGAGAAGGTAGCACCTTTTCTTGGATGCTTATTTCATCGTGATTGTAACTTTGAAAGTCAATTGATTGCGTTTGCGCTCAGTTCGTAAAACTTAAAAATCAATCTTTGTAGACTTCGTTGAATAGCGCCTAAGCAAGCTCCAAAACCATTCTGTTAAAGGGCTTTGAATGATAGAAAGAGATGGCGATCGCGTTGATAAATCTTCACAGGCAGCGCTGGAATAATAAAAACGAATCTCAATACTATGAGAGTAGGTAAGAAATACCAGCATCTGGTAAAGATTGCCAAACATTTATTTTTTGGCTACGGATTTCCTGTAGTTTCTAGCACTTATTACTACTATGACAACAACCATTCAAAGGCGCGAAAGTGAAAGCGCATGGGATCGGTTTTGTAACTGGGTCACTAGCACTGACAACCGTCTGTATGTAGGCTGGTTTGGCGTGTTGATGATCCCTACTCTGCTGTCAGCAACTATCTGCTTTATCGTTGCTTTCATTGCTGCTCCTCCTGTGGATATTGACGGCATTCGGGAGCCTGTGGCTGGCTCTTTGCTGTACGGTAACAACATTATCTCCGGCGCGGTTGTGCCTTCCTCCAACGCGATCGGTCTTCATATGTACCCCATTTGGGAAGCAGCTTCTCTGGATGAGTGGCTCTACAACGGTGGTCCTTATCAGCTTATTGTCTTCCACTTTTTGATCGGCATCTTCGCTTACATGGGTCGCCAGTGGGAACTCTCCTACCGCCTCGGTATGCGTCCCTGGATCTGCGTCGCTTACTCTGCACCTCTAGCGGCAGCTACGTCCGTGCTACTCATCTATCCGATCGGTCAAGGCTCCTTCTCTGACGGGATGCCCCTCGGCATTTCTGGCACCTTTAACTTCATGTTTGTGTTCCAGGCAGAGCACAACATTCTGATGCACCCTTTCCATATGTTGGGTGTGGCAGGCGTTTTTGGTGGTAGCTTGTTCTCCGCCATGCACGGTTCGCTGGTCACGTCCTCTTTGGTGCGAGAAACCAGCGAAAACGAGTCGGCGAATAGCGGCTACAAGTTTGGTCAAGAAGAAGAAACCTACAACATCGTCGCCGCTCACGGCTACTTCGGTCGTTTGATCTTCCAGTATGCATCCTTCAACAACTCACGCTCACTGCACTTTTTCCTGGGTGCATGGCCCGTAGTTGGCATCTGGCTAACGGCTCTGGGCATCAGCACAATGGCGTTTAACCTGAATGGGTTTAACTTCAACCAATCGGTGTTGGATTCTCAAGGTCGCGTTGTGAATACCTGGGCAGACATCTTGAACCGCGCCAACCTAGGGATGGAAGTGATGCACGAACGCAATGCTCACAACTTCCCGCTTGACCTGGCAGCAGGTGACGCAATTCTTGTTTCAATGCAGGCTCCTGCGATCGACGGTTAATTACACACCAGTCTCCCGCTAAACAAAAGCGCTCTTCTTCCGAGGGGAGCGTTTTTGTTTAGAAATAAAAAAGTTTGGTGAAAGGTTAGAATGACGGCAACAAGTCGGATGAACTTGCTAATAATAAGAGAAAGCATGGCAGCACTGCTGGAGTGACACAATGGCAACCTCAAAGCATCCGACTGAGCGGTTTCGTTCAGCGACAGACTTTCCAAAAACGGTAGAGCATCTAAGTGCGTCGGATGTGAGCCAGCTTTATGTAGAGATGCGAGACTGTCTGATTTTTACAAACCGCAGTCGATCGCAGCTTGTTCGACGTAATGAAGAGCACAAGCAAACCGTTGTAACGCTGCGAAGTGATGTTGCCCGTTTACAGCAACTTATTAATCAGGTAGCTCAAGATAAACAAGTATTGGCTCAAAACAAACAGGATGTCATTACTGCTCTGGAACAAGAATTAGGCACGATGTCTTCCCACTTGGATCAAATCTCCCGCGCGTTTAAGGATGTCGAAGATATTAACGGTCCAATGGGCGCAATGGCATTTCCAGTGCGGTTCAATCGCTTTTGGCGAGCATTGAGAGCATTGGTTATCTGGTGGAGAGAAGAAAATGATGAGGGTATGGATTCAGGCGCGTTGCCTCCCGCATCGTCTCCATCCTTAAATCAAGAGGATCGCCAGGAAAAACCGCAAATGCATTCTGATCCTGCTTCTGTTCAGCGATCGCTGCGTGACTTGTAAAATTCATGGGTAAAAAACGTATTACTCAGTTGCTGGATCAACTGCAAGCTAATCACGAGGCGGAACTCAAGAATGCTGCCCAAATTTTTACCGTGGCGCAGGTTGCTGTAAATCAACTAAATCAGCAAGTAGAGCCAACCGTTAATTCCCTACCCGCTACATCTTTTCAGCCTCCAACTGTGCTCGATAGAGCAGTTTTAGAACAACGGTATGGCTCCTTTAATGCTTGTCGTAAAGCAGCAAAGCAGCTAGGCATTCAGTTTCATCGCACTCCATCATGGGCACAGTTAATCGTCGCTTTCAGCTATTTCGATGCCCTGCAAAAGTTAGTTCAAGACTATAGAACAGCGTTTCCAAATGCCAATCTGCATGATGTCACGGTGGCATTTAAGCTGAAGTAGGTGCTGGGTTGAACAATTACTAGAATGCGTCAGCGAGACAACTCGGAGGTCAGGATGAAGATTAAGTATGAACTCATTCTTTACTGGAGCGAAGTTGATCAAGCCTTTATCGTTGAGGTGCCCGAACTACCTGGCTGTGCGGCAGATGGTGAAACGTACCAAGAAGCGGTACAAAATGCTGAAGTCGTGATTCAAGCATGGATTCAAACTGCACAAGCGTTGGGGCGACCCATTCCCGAACCCAAAGGTCGGTTGCTGTTTGCTTAAAGCGCTTTGTTGCCCAGTCAGTCGATCGCCGTTTTCCGCTACGATCGCAATCTCACTTCTTCCAAAGACATTATGGGCAACACCTTCGGACATCTCTTTCGCATTACCACCTTCGGCGAATCGCATGGCGGTGGCGTTGGTGTTGTTATTGATGGGTGTCCGCCCAGGCTAGAAATTTCGGTTGAGGAAATTCAAGCAGAGTTGAATCGGCGCAGACCGGGACAGAGCAAGATTACAACGCCGCGCAATGAAGCGGATACCTGCGAAATTCTCTCTGGCATGGTTGATGGTAAAACGACGGGCACCCCGATCGCCATCCTCGTTCGCAACAAAGACCAGCGATCGCAAGACTACGACGAAATGGCGATCAAGTACCGTCCTTCTCACGCCGATGCAACTTATGACGAAAAGTATGGCATTCGTAACTGGCAGGGTGGAGGTCGATCGTCCGCACGGGAGACTATTGGGCGAGTCGCAGCAGGCGCTATCGCTAAAAAGATTCTTCAGCAGGTGGGAGGGGTAGAAATCATCGGCTACGTTAAGCGAATCAAAGATCTGGAAGGTGTTGTTGATGCCGAAACTGTGACTCTGGAGCAGGTGGAGAGCAACATTGTCCGTTGTCCCGATCAAGACGCGGCCGATCGCATGATTGATTTGATTGAACAGGTGCGGAAAGAAGGGGATTCGATCGGTGGTGTGGTGGAATGTATTGCCCGTCATGTCCCTAAAAGCCTAGGAATGCCTGTTTTCGACAAGCTCGAAGCTGATCTAGCGAAGGGCATCATGTCCCTCCCAGCGACCAAAGGCTTTGAAATTGGCTCTGGTTTTGCAGGCACATTGCTAACAGGCAGTGAGCATAACGACGAATTTTACACAGACGATCGCGGCACCATTCGCACCGTTACAAATCGATCGGGCGGTGTGCAAGGGGGCATCTCCAACGGCGAAAATATTCTCATTCGCGTTGCTTTCAAGCCCACTGCCACCATTCGCAAAGAGCAACGCACCGTAACAAACGCAGGCGAAGAAGTGACGTTGGCAGCCAAAGGTCGCCATGATCCCTGTGTGTTACCCCGTGCCGTGCCGATGGTTGAGGCAATGATGGCGCTCGTACTATGCGATCACCTCTTACGCCAGCAAGGACAGTGTGGCGTGCTGTGATCTTCGACAAGTGAATGGGCACCTTAACAAGGAATTCCATCACACTATGTCTAAGGAAAAAGGCTATGAAGCAGGTCAAGACTCGCTGGCTAGGCTCTATAACCAGACGAGTCAGCCTCAGCCTAGGCAGTTGGCGATCGTTCAGTGGCTTAATCTTCATCGCCCTGATCATGAGTCTCAGTCTCAACGCTTGTGCCGTTGGGCAGCCAAAATTGCAATCGCTGAAGGTTGGCATTACCACCTGGGTTGGTTTTGATATCGTGCGCTATGCCCAGACAGCCGAGCTGTTCAAAAAACATGGTTTGGTAGTTGATCTGGTGCAGTTTGAGAACCAACAAGATTCTGCTCGTGCTGTCTTGCGCGGTTCGCTAGATGCCGCCTTTTCCTCGTTGTGGGATGTAGTGCAAATCGATTCGGGCAATGACAAGCCCGCAGTCGTTATGGTGACAAATATCTCGCATGGCTCAGATGGTATTGTCACACAGCCCTCCATTAAGTCAGTAGAAGCGTTACGCGGCAAGCGAGTTGGAGCCAAACTGGGCACGGTTAACCATTTGATTTTGCTGGAAGCTTTAAAGCTCCATCGCATGAAGCCAGCCGCAGTGACGATCGAGGATGTTTCTAATGAAACCGCTGTTGAACTGATGGCAAAAGGTACATTGGATGGCGCGGTCATCTGGGAGCCACTTTTGGGCGACACTGCGAAAAAAATAAAAGGCAACATTGTCTACACCACCAAAGAACTCAACAGCCTCGTAATTGATACGCTAGTGTCAAGTGCGACCACAGCTAAGACGAAGAAGGCGGCCTTTACCCAGTTTGCTGCTGCATGGCTGGATGTGATGCACGCGATCGATACAGACCCTAAAACGGTCTATGAGCAAGTGGGGAAGCAACTTGGACAGAGCGGTGACTCCTTCGGCAGCGACTATGCCGGACTCATCAAAGGTGACATTAGCCTACAACGGCAGATGTTTCAGTCGCAGGATGGGCTAAAACAGGCGATCGCCCAACTGGCTCAACTGTTGCAAGACGATCCACGTGCTGGTCGTGTACCCCGTAAAGATGTTGAAATTGACTCTGGACCAATCACTGCCGCGATTGAGGGTTGGAAAGCTTGAACCAACTCTTGCAATTACGGAAGCAAAGTCTTTCAAAGCAACTCTTGCTTGGCTTTGGACTCTCCCTCCTGACAGTCGGCTTTGCAACCCTGTGGGTAAATTACTGTCTCATCCAGGTAGACTTAGCTCAACAGATAAAACAACGCGCCCAAACAATTACACAATCGCTGGAGTTTTCCACTGAGGGGTTGATGGCGATGGAAAACCGCCATATCCTGCGGCGGGTCGTGCAAAATTACGCCACTCTGCCTGATGTCATTGAGATTGTCATTGTAAGTCCAACTGGGCAAATTTTGGCACATAGTTCTCAGGACTCGGTGCATTCCTCCCAACCAGCAGACAGCCTTTACACTATCGAGCACCCAGAGTTAGCACCCTCTATTGAGCAAGCTGCACTGAAAGGTACAGAAGTCAGTCAAGCAACGACTATACACGGCAAACCCGTGTTAGTGCAGGTCTTGCCTTTTAGCAGCGTACTCTTTGGCCTGTCAGGGCAGCGCGGCTTGGCGATCGCGATCGTTGACCTCCAACAGATGCAAGCCGACTCAGAACGTTTCTTCTACGCCTCTACTCTAGTTTTGCTGGTCGGCACGATCGGCATTCTGTGTCTCATTGGTGTTCTCCTTCATCGAACGGTCTTACATCCCCTGAAGCTACTGAATGATGCCGTCACGGACAGCAAACAAACGGGCGCTTTTACAATGCCCCGCGTCATACTTGCTAGGGAAATCCGGTTTCTAGCAATGACCTTTGACACAGTGATTCGAGAATTAGCCACCCATAACCAGCTAAAGTCTGAGATTGCTCAACGCCAACAGGTTGAAGCAGAACTGCGGGAGAGCGAAGCAGGCGAACGACATAAGTCTCAAGCGCTCGAACAAACGCTTCGGGAACTGCGTCACGCTCAAACGCAACTGGTGCAAAGCGAGAAGATGTCTAGCCTGGGTCAGCTTGTAGCAGGTGTAGCGCATGAAATTAATAATCCAGTCAACTTCATTCACGGCAATATCCATCATGCCAGTCAGTACACGCAAGACTTACTCGACCTGTTGGAGCTGTATCAAGAGCACTGTCCAGCGCCTACAGCAGCTATTCAAACAACCATTGAAGACATTGACCTGGACTTTCTGCGGAGCGATTTGCCCAAGCTGCTTGTCTCTATGAAAGTAGGTGCAGATCGCATTCGCGAAATTGTGCAATCGCTGCGATCGTTCTCGCGGCTAGATGAAGCCGAAGTCAAAGATGTGGACATTCATGAGGGCATTGATAGTACGCTGATGATTCTCCACAGTCGGCTGAAGTTGAGAGCCGATCATCCTGCGATTCAGGTGGTGAAAGAGTATGGCAACCTGCCCAAGATCGAATGCTACGCGGGGCAGCTCAATCAGGTGTTTATGAATATCTTGAGCAACGCGATCGACGCGATGGATAGTTATAACCAGCACCGTTCACCCGCTGATTGTATTGCAGAGCCGAGCACCATTACGATTCGCACCAAGCAGCGGGGCGATCGGGTCGCCATTCAGATTGCTGATAATGGTCCAGGAATGTCTGAGCAAGTGCAAAAACGGCTCTTTGACCCCTTCTTCACCACTAAAGCCGTTGGTCAAGGTACGGGCATGGGGATGTCCATCAGCCATCAAGTGATTACCGAACGGCATAAAGGTACGCTTCAGTGCAGTTCTCAGCTTGGGCAAGGCGCAACCTTTGTTATTGAAATTCCGATTCGGCAAACACATACAGGTAATACGGGCTTGCTGGTTTAGAGTTGCAACCATTCAGATAGTGCGAGCTCACCACGCTGCGTTAACACATCCTTTGTTCGGGGAATGCTGAAGACGGTACTTACAGCCGCTTTTGTTCTCATAGAGAGTGTTTGACGCGAATGCAGCCCACTGAACTGAGCCTGAATTCAAACGATGAGGGAACCGATCACGCCGCATTACTACGATCGTTTGCCGAGCAT
>DATNQS010000354.1:0-4362 GCA_036703925.1 Candidatus Sericytochromatia bacterium | reverse complement strand
CGGCTCAAAAGTACATCGGCTGGTAACGCACGAAACCGCCGCTCGAAGCGCCGATACATTGTTTGCACAACCAAGCCGATCGCAAAACCGATTAAAGCACCAAAGCCAGCCGTTACCCAACGCAAAGCGCTTTCGTTGGTCACTTGCTGTAAGGCACTCACTGGCAGCTCTTCAATGCCGTTAAAACCGATCCCCGCCCCTGCTAGGATAAATGAAAGAATGATGATAGCGTCAAGCATAAGCTCAGGTTGGTTGGGGGACTGATTCCAAACCTTTGAAAGGGTCAAGGAATAACCGACCTGGATGTCGAGCCAGTAAGCGCAGTCGGGTCAGTAGCGTGGCGAATTCGGCAATTCAAGAGAATGCAGTAATTCAACTGGCATGGCAGTCAGGCGGCATGGCTTCATTATACTCTTCGTACCTGCAATGCTTTTGTCTGCGGCAGACTCTAAGGAAACAATTAACCTTTCCGCCTTACCAGAATCGGCTTACCTCCACATTCCCTTTTGTCGGCGGCGTTGCTACTACTGCGATTTTGCAGTTTCGATCGTCGGCGATCGCCCACCCGTAGCACAAACAAATGAGCTGCAATCTGATGCAGTGCAAAGCAGCACGTTTGGTACGATCGCCCGCTACGTTGAAATTTTGCGTCAAGAAATTCGTGGCACTGCATCCTTCGGCAAACCGCTTCAAACGATTTTCTTTGGCGGTGGGACACCATCGTTGCTAGCAGTGGAGCAACTGAGCCAGATTCTTGACACGCTCAGCCAACAGTTTGGCATTGCTGCGGGTGCTGAAATTTCGATGGAGATTGATCCCGGCACGTTTGATCTGGCGCAGGTGCAAGGCTATCGAGCAGCAGGCGTAAATCGGGTGAGCATTGGTGTGCAGGCATTTCAGCCAGAACTGTTGCAAGCCTGTGGTCGATCGCACACTGTCGCTGATGTGTATCAGGCTGTGGAGTGGGTGCAGCAAGCTGGCTTTGAGAACTTCAGCCTGGATTTAATCTCTGGCTTACCGCACCAAACGTTAGCGGATTGGGAAGCGTCGTTAGAAACGGCGATCGACCTTGCGCCCACTCATCTCTCTTGCTATGACCTCACAATTGAACCCATCACCGCTTTCGGAAAGCAGTACAAACCAGGGATGCAACCGCTACCGTCCGATGACACCACGGCTGAGATGTACCGCACCGCGCAACGGTTACTCACAGCAGCAGGCTACGACCACTATGAGATCTCTAACTACGCGAAACTGGGCTACCAGTGCCGCCATAATCGCGTGTATTGGGAGAACCGATCGTTCTATGGCTTTGGGATGGGCGCAACAAGCTACATAGAGCACGATCGCTTTTCCCGTCCGCGCAAGACGCGAGAATACTATGAGTGGGTGGGGGAAAGGCAAACGGCAAACGGCAAACGGCAAACGGATGAATTGCCTCAACCTTCATCACTCATCCTACCGCCAAGCGGAAGCAAGCTACAGACTTCAGACATTCTTCTCGATACTTTAATGCTTGGTTTGCGGTTGGCGGAAGGCTTAAGTTTGTCGGCGCTGGTTGAGCAGTTTGGCAAAGAAAAGCTAGAGCGTATTTGGCGGTGCTTACAGCCGTTTCATGAGCGGGGGTGGGTGGTTGTGGCTGATCAGGACGAGGCGATCGCGCCTGCTCTAGCAACCCTGCCGGATTCTGGGCGACTACAACTTAGTGATCCTGAAGGCTTTCTCTTCTCCAACGTCATCCTCGTTTCTCTCTTTGAAGAGTTTGAGTAGAAAACTTACTGCTCCATGTGTTTTACTCCTGGCTTTTGTATACCTTTTTAGCCCTCAGCCTTCAGCTTTCAGCCCTCAGCCTTTCTAAATTCCAAACAGCGTTTGCAGCCGTTTGCGAACTCTGTCGAATGGCTTTTCTTCAGAAAATTCCGACAAAATGCCCATTTGCCGCAGGGTTTGCTGGCGTTCCATGAGCTGATGAGCGATCTGGTCGGCGAGTCCGCGATGATCTTGGAGGAGTGTTTGTAGATCGTTGCGCTCGATGACGAAGAGAACGGTGTCGTCGAGCGTTCTAACGCTTGCCGATCGCGGGATGCCCATGAGCAGAGACATTTCACCAAAGAATTCGCCTTCATTCAGCGTGGCGATATACTGCTCGGCTCGTTTAGAAAAGATTTCGACCGAGCCGTTGAGAATGATGTAGAACGATTCGCCAGGGGTGTCTTCTTCGCAGACAAGCTGGTCGGCGGGAAAAAGTTGTCGGTAGCCGTATTCAATCAACTGCAAGAGTTCTTCATCATTGCATTGCTCGAAGTAGGAAATCCGTCGCAGCATATCGCGCAGGGTCAAATTGTTGGGCGCTTTTGGGGTCGGTTTGCGGCTGCTAATCGAATCCTTTTCTGCATGTTTGCCGTTGCCGTCCACCGCACCGTCTCGCTGAAACAGGTGTGCGAGTTGTTCAAGATTGCGAATGTTGAGATCTTGCTGGGGAAAGGGTACTTCGATGCTGCGGTGGCGCAGTTCGCGATCGATCATGAAATAGAGTGAACTTTTAATCGGCTCAATTTCAGTGGGTTGATTAATCCAAACCAGCAATTCAAAATCCAGCGCACTATCACCAAAGCGTTTGAACCAAACGCGGGGTGATGGATCAGTTAGCACTTTCGGATCTTTCCGTGCGGCGGCCAGGAGTGCTTCGGTGACAAGGAGCGTGTCGCTGCCGTAGGCAACCCCAACGGGAACGTGGAGGCGGCAACGTGGATCACGGTAGCTCCAGTTGATGATGTTGTTTTCGACAAAGCGGATGTTGGGCACGATGACAAACACGCCATCTAGGGTGCGTACAGTGGTCGATCGAATGGAAATGCTTTCGACCGTACCCAGCAGGCTGTCAATTTCAATAAAGTCGCCCACACGAATAGGTTGCTCGACGAGTAGTGTCAGCCCGCTGACAAAGTTGCTGGCAAGGTTTTGCAGCCCAAAGCCCAAACCAATGCCCAAGACACCTGCAAAGAGGGTTAGCGAACTCAGGTTTACGCCTGCCGTTTGCAGCACAATGACAAAGCCGATCGCAGTCAGCAGATAGCGGACAAAGGTGGTAACGACAGCACGGCTCCCACGATCGAACCCTAACCGCACCAACAGTCGTCGATTGATCAAATTGCTGACGGCACGCGACACCCAAAAGACTGCCACACTGACCACCATCAGCGTCACAATCAAACTGAGCGAATACCGATTGTTGCCGACCTCAAACAGCGGTGCAGCAAAGAGCCGCAATAGTTCGGCAAGGGTTGTCTGAATTCCGTTAAGCAACCAATTCATGCATCAATCAGGTAAAAAGCGTTCTGAACCATTGTGCCGGATTTAGTTGGCACCAAAAGTTAGGAACGGTCGAGAGACTGGGTTCCGGCTGTGATGTGTGTTTGGCTTAATCGCTGTGTTGAGTCACTCAGTCTTTACCTTGAGCGAATGGTTTATCCTGAAAAGAGTGTGGTTAACGGAACTTAACAGACCTTCCATTCTTCTTCCCTGCCTATGAAATGCATTATCGATCGCCGTGCCCAGTTTTCTGCCAGTCATCGTTATTGGCTACCAGAACTGAGTAAGGCTGAGAATTTTGAGCGGTTTGGTGCCTGTGCTCGATCGCCCGGACACGGACACAACTACGTCCTTTACGTCTCAATGGCAGGCGAACTCGATGAGTACGGCATGGTGTTAAACCTGTCGGATGTGAAGCAGGTCATCAAGCGCGAAGTAACCAGCCAGTTAGACTTTTCCTACCTGAACGATGCCTGGTCGGAGTTTCAGGAAACGCTGCCAACCACAGAGGCGATCGCCCGTACCATCTGGCAGCGGTTGTCTCCTCACTTGCCGATCGTCCATATTCAGCTTTTTGAACACCCCGAACTTTGGGCAGACTACTACGGAAACAACATGGAAGCTTATCTCACCCTCAGCACCCACTTCAGCGCCGCTCACCGTCTGGCTCGCCCCGACCTGAGCTATGAAAAAAACTGTGAAATCTACGGCAAGTGCGCTCGTCCCAACGGGCATGGTCACAACTACCACCTCGAAGTCACCATCAAGGGCGACATTGATCCACGCACAGGCATGATTGCTGACCTCGTTGCCTTTCAGAAAGCGGTGGATGATTACGTAGTGGAACCCTTTGATCACACCTTTTTAAACAAAGACATTCCTTACTTCGCTGAAGTTGTGCCAACTGCCGAGAACATTGCGGTGCATATCCGTGCTCTGCTAGAGCAACCAATCCGCGACATCGGCGCACAGTTGCATAAAATCAAACTGATTGAAAGCCCGAACAATTCCTGCGAAGTCTATAGCACTGCCTTAGAAACAGCGGTGACT
>DATNQS010000353.1:0-3084 GCA_036703925.1 Candidatus Sericytochromatia bacterium | reverse complement strand
TCCATTTTTTAGCCATGGTGCATCGCATGAACGCGATCGCTACACCCCTTGTGACGCAGCATCACGGGAGAGTCGTCAAACAAGAAGCAGATAATCTGTTCGCAGTCTTTCCAACGGTGCAAGGGGCGATCGACAGCGCGGCTGCGATCTTAAAAGCATTTGCCGCCGTAAATACTCGTTTACCTGATGAGCAAGATTTGTATGCCGGTATTGGCATCGGCTATGGCAAAACGCTGGTAGTGGATGAAACCGACCTTTACGGCAGCGAGATGAATCTAGCGTGCAAATTAGGCGAAGATCTCGCTCGGCGGGGCGAAGTGCTGCTGACAGAAGCCGCTTTTAGTCAGCTTCAAACAGACCCACAGCAATGGGAGCGACTCGACCTAACAATTTCTGAGCTGGAGCTCATTGCCTACAAATTGAGGACAGTACCAATAGCAACATTGCACTGAGAGCGATTACCCCTCAATTGCAGCCGCACTGACATTTATTAACGGATGGATATATAGCGTTTCCGGTTCCCGTGAGGTACAAAATAGAGGCTCAAACCCTTGCCCAATATTGTCCCACTTGTACCTCATCCGACAGAGAACCGCTATAGGTACTGGTGCTTTCTGTCCTGATCCTGCTCTTACTGTGCTTCCTCGCTGCTGAAGTTGCCGCGCTGTAAAAAATCTTCAGGGCGAAGGTTGGAGAGAAAGTCGCGGAAGGCTTTGCGCTCAGCTTCATCGGCATCGCGATCGACCGGAATGGAGGCATCGGCCACGACTTCTTCGAGTACCCAAATGGGGCTGTTTGTGCGGAGGGCAATCGCGATCGCATCGCTGGGTCGCGCATCAATTTCTTTTTTGGTTTCACCGTGAGTCACGGTAAGCACAGCATAAAACGTATTGTCTTGTAGGGAATGAATCACCACTCGGTCCAGACTCATATTGCATTCTTCGAGAAGGTTGGCAAACAAGTCGTGGGTCAACGGGCGTGGTGGCGTTTGATTCTCTAAAGCATTAATGATGGCTTTTGCCTGATCCTGACCGATGTAGATTGGTAACTGTCGCCGCTCGGTGGCATCTCTCAGAAGCACAATGGGGCTGCGCGTAGCGGCATCCAATGCAATTCCAGCGACTTTCATTTCAATCATTGTCTTAGCCTCTAGAATACCTGAAACAAACGGGAAACCAAGTAACGAAACCAACCCAAGCAGCAGGACGAAACACAGGCTTAAACCGATTTACTCTTCGTTCTAGGGCGTTAGCCATCTTTGAAGCCTGTTGGGGCAGGCGAAGCCAAATTAGCCAAAGCATGAGGTCAAAAGAAACCGTTAGCACCGAGAAGAACAGAGCTAAGACCGACGGAAGCCAGCCATGTCATGATGAAAGGAACCTGATCTTAAGTATGCCCTGATTTCTGCCCTGATCCTAATGGATCACTTGATAAATGTGACAATCTGAAAAGTTTCTCAAGCATCGCTCAGGGCGGCATTTTGGCGCAAATAGAGCAAAACGAATTGTAAATTAGCAAAAGCTGAGAAAAACTGTGTTTACTGGTCTTGTTCAGAGTTTAGGGACGCTGCAATCCCTGGGAGTTGATCGATTAAAGATCACCTGTGCGCCTTCTACATCTAGGCTGATTTTGTCAGACCTGGCGATCGGCGACAGTGTAGCAGTGGATGGCGTGTGCCTCACTGTCGTTGAGTGTTTGCCACAGGGTTTTATAGCAGACGCTTCACCAGAAACTCTCGATCGCTCCAGCCTGGGGCAAGGTGACGGTATCCCAGTCAATCTAGAAACATCCTTGCGAGTGGGAAGTAAGCTGGGAGGACACTTTGTCACAGGTCATGTAGACGGCATCGGCTACCTGCAAGCGTCTGTGCAAACCGCTACCTCCTGGGAAATGACGTTTACTACTGATCAGGAGCAGGTTGCTCGCTATATCATTCCAAAAGGCAGTATTGCGGTCAATGGTGTGAGCCTCACGATCGCGGACTGTGACCCTGCGGGACGCTGGTTTATGGTGGCGGTGATTCCCCATACCTACGCTGAAACTAATCTGCATTACCTCCGACTGGGCAGTATTGTGAACCTGGAGGGCGACATTCTCGGCAAGTACGTTGAGAAGAGCCTGCGGCACGCTAGGGGGTCTAGATACATGGCAGAGCCATCTGCGCTAGAAAGCCTCACGCCAACCTTTTTAGCAGAGCACGGTTATTTGTAGCAAACCCAGTACTGCAAGGCTGCTTGTAACAATCTAACTAGTGGCGCTACAGATAATGGTGATCGTACCTTTTATGGATTATCAATCAGTAACCAGGAAAGAGCTTGGCAAGCTGAAGCTCTAAAGCTGGACGATTGGTAGTACCGTCCCTTTGTGTCGTTGCCATGGGTAGCGCGATCGTTGCATTTGGCAAACTGATCCGTCTTACAGCGTAATTGAACATATCTCCGTTTTGATAGGGTTCGCTATACGCCTCTAGACACTGTTCGCTCAAGTTGAAAATCCAATAGTGAGGAATATCTGCTTCAGCGTAGAGCGATCGCTTCACCTCGCGGTCATAGTCCAACGAAGAATCGGCAATTTCAATCACCAACAGAATGTCATCTGGCGTGGGATGTCCTGATAGATAACTGTCCGATCGCTGCCGGACGATCGCAAAATCTGGCTCTGGTTCACTGCCAGAGGGTAGCGCGATGGGATCTTGACACTGAAGTTCAGCGTAACCCGCAACCAACGCTGCTAATTCTCGTAGTAGCTTTCGACAACAAACTGTATGTGCTGTTCCTTTCGCTGCCATCCGATTAATTTCTCCACGGATCAATTCAACCCGATCGTCTTCTGCAAAGAAGCCAATCTCAGTCAAGCGGTGGTATTCCGCGATCGTGAAGCGTTTCGGCGTTGCCAGTTTTATCTCTGTCGGTTTCATTCCCAACCTACCCTCGCAACAGACACCCTCTCATTCTAAGTCTCCTCTCTTCTCCCTCCTTTACCTTCTCCTTGCCTTACTCACCATCTTGCGCGAAAGCCGCAAATGCAGCTTTTCGTCCTCTGCCCAATCTTGCAACAGACGATAAAACGTTTGGCGATCGTCCA
>DATNQS010000352.1:0-12230 GCA_036703925.1 Candidatus Sericytochromatia bacterium | reverse complement strand
GAGACAGAATGGGCATGGGAATCATAGCAGCGGCAGGGTGAGAAACTAGACAGCGGACGACTTAACTATAAAGGAACCTAGCCAACTGCCTTTCTAAAGTTGGTTGATCCAGTTTACAGTTAAGCGTCCATTGCCTAATGCTCAAGACTCCAAGCGCGGCTCAAAAGTTCAGCAGAGAGCGCCAAGGTTCTTCTAGCACCAGCAGCGCTTGTTTGTTTACTCGTCTTCCACGTTTTCCATTAAACCGACGCTGGAGAGAGGACGATAGGTGTAGCTGCGCGGCGTTTTCTGAATGTCTTCTTTAATGTTGTCCAGATCGATATAGCGATCGGCAACATTAATCAAACTGTCGCTGGTCATCGATCGCAGGCTAACTACTTCCACGCGCACCCCACGATAGCTTACGGCGTTGACCGCGTAGGCAAGATCGCCATCACCACTGACCAAAACGGCAGTATCGTAAGAGCCAACCAGCGACATCATATCAACCGCAATTTCGACATCCAGATTTGCTTTCTTAGAGCCATCCGGCAGTTGCACCAAATCTTTAGAAATCACCCGATAGCCATTGCGCCGCATCCACAGTAAAAACCCTTGTTGCTTTTCGTTCGTGCGATCGACACCCGTATAGAAAAACGAACGCAACAGCCGCGAACCAGCTGTTAAGCGGCAGAGAAGCTTGGTGTAGTCAATTTCGATCCCCAGTTGCAGAGCTGCATAAAACAAATTGGAACCGTCGATAAAAATAGCGACTCGACCACGGTTCTCAAGAACTTGTTCCTGAGTAAAAACGGATTCATTCTCAAAACTGTTACTTAACATTAGTACTAAACCTTGGTTTTATGAGGGAATTTTTAATCCATTGAGCAGGCGTTGAGTCTCCTTGGGGTCACTCAGGACGAAACAGCTTCTAAAACTTCTAAGCGTTGAAACACGGGTTGAGGCTCACCCAGCGACTGCTTTGGAGGCAGTGTTCCCCAACAGACATGGGTTACAAACGGAGCGGCAGTATGAATTAACGTCTGTTCATCAAAGTTAACTGAAAAGCCTAACTGCTGGTAGACCGCTGTACTAAGCTGTGGCGTGATCGGCGCTAAGAGGTATGCCGCAAGTCTGACTGACTCCAATACAGTGTACAAAATTTGTTCGACTGCCTGCTGTTGACCTTGCTTGTGAAGTGACCACGGTGCCTGGTCATCAATGTACTTGTTGCCAGCTTTTACCAGGTTTAGAATTGCCTCGCAGGCTTGACTAAAGGCAAGAGCGTCGTATGCCTGTGTGACACGATCGCCCAGACTGCTCCCGATCGCCGTTAGCGTATTCTCTGCATGAATTGCGTCGGTTGATAGCTCTGGAACAATTGCACCGCAGTACTTATAAGCCATTCTCAGCGTGCGATTAAGCAGATTTCCCAAATCGTTTGCTAGGTCTGCATTTAACGTGTTGATAAAGCGCGTTTCGTTAAAGTCACCGTCACGCCCAAACTCAATTTCTTTGAGGAAATAGTAACGAACGGCATCTGACCCGTAGCGATCGACTAGGGCAACTGGATCAACCACATTACCCAGCGTTTTGCCCATTTTTTGTCCATCTTTGGTCAAATGTCCATGCCCAAAAATGCGTCCCGGCAACGGCAACTTAGCAGATAGCAGCATGGCAGGCCAATAGACTGCATGAAACCGCAGGATATCCTTACCAATCAAATGGGTGTCGATCGGATACCAGCGCTTAAGGGCATTTTCCAATGTTGGCTCCTCATCGGGTTCTAGTAGAGCCGTTACGTAGCCCAAGAGGGCATCAAACCAAACGTAGATCGTATGCTTGGCATCGTTCGGCACTCGAAAGCCCCAATCGAGATTGACGCGGGAGATTGAGAAGTCTTGCAAGCCTTGGCTCACAAAGCTAAGGACTTCGTTACGACGTGCCTCTGGTTGGATAAAGTCAGGCTGCTTGGCATACAAAGCCTCTAGCTGACTTTGATACTTCGACAACCGAAAAAAGTAGTTTTCTTCATTGCGCCACTCAGCTACACGATTAGTATGAATCGAGCAGCGATGATCATCCAGCAAATCTCGCTCTTCTTTAAACTCTTCGCAGGAAAGGCAATACCAGCCTTGCTGCCGCCCTAAATAGATGTCACCGTGATCCCAGACGCGCTGAAAAAACTCATGAACGATCGCCTCGTGGCGGGGATCAGTTGTGCGAATGAAACGATCGTACTGAATGTCGTACTTCTGCCAAAGAGCCTTAAAGCTTGCAACGATCTGATCACAGTGTTCTTGAGGCTGCAATCCTCGGCTTTCAGCCGTCCGCTGTATGTTTTGCCCGTGCTCATCGGTGCCTGTAATCATCAGCACAGACTTACCCTGCAAGCGCCGAAAACGAGCAATCGCATCAGCAGCGATCGTTGGATAGGCACTGCCAACATGAGGCAATCCATTTACATAATAGAGTGGCGTCGTAATGGTAAATGGATTACTAACTATAGACTGAGAATTCATACGATTTGAACGAAAAAACAAATGCTACGGAAAAATAGAAGAGACTTCTAGCTTAAGGTTTGACGTGATATAGCTAGTGGTTGAGAACACGACTTCTAGCATTTAGCTCGATTACTAGCACAGACCAACTAGCACTAAAAATCAAGGTTGATGCAGCAGCTAATCACCCAAATTGTGTGCTCTTCCTAAACTATTTGCTCTTCGCCCAATCGAAAAGGATGGCTTAATCTGTTAATTCTAGCTAGAAACAGCAGTTTCACAGCTAAGAAAATCTTAAGTTAATCATCAGACTAGCTGAACTCATACCAATTGAAATTGAAGAAATGTCACCTGACATCAGAGCAATAGTCTGTGGCAGGGCGGCGCTAGCGCAACATTGTATCTTTCCTAAATGGCTAAGGGTAGCAATAAGGGCGGTAGGAGCGTGTTTGAAATTCGCTATCACAATATGTAGTGCATTGCGTAGCGTGTGTAACGCACAAACTTCGCGTTTGCATTGTAGCCAGATGCCAGCACTACGGTTTTAGACGTACGCAACTTTTGCATAGCAAAGAGCTTCGGGATCGCCTTTGAACGACTGCATCAGTTTTACAGTAAGTTCAGATGGGTCACTGAAATATAGGTAAGGGGAGAAGCAAGCAATAAGTAAGTGTGGCTGATTCAAGTGGAGGCGGCTAGAAAGATAGATTTTCTTGCCTACCTCTTCTGGCAGCGGTAAGGCATGGGTCAGCAGCGTAAAATGAGTCAGTTGCCTAGCTCGGTTAGCCTACGATACCGCAATGCCGCGATCGTCCTTACAATTGCTGTTAGGCTACGTAAAGCAATGTAACGTATTGTCCGCTTAGTCTTGCTTCCTGATTTTTCTGGCTTGCCCCATGCCTTCAGCTCAACCACTTCAGTTCTCGCGTCTTCTGCTTGCAGCGTTGGGAACACGCCTCTATACACAGCACCAAGACCGTATTCCTCAGGCTGGGCCTGTACTTCTTGTCAGCAACCATCGTAGCTTTCTAGATGCTCCACTATTGATGGCTGCCTTGAATCGCCCGGTTCGCTTTGCTTGCCATCACTATATGGGTCAGGTGCCTGTGATGCGAGACATTGTTGAAAAGATGGGCTGTTTCCCTTTGGATCTGCCAGAGCACCGACAGCAAACTTTTTTTAATCAAGCAGTACAGCTTTTACAGAGCCAGCAAGTAGTGGGGCTTTTCCCAGAAGGTGCTGAACCGATGGTAAAGCAGACGCTACCTAAACAAGTAGGTGCGTTTCAGCGTGGCTTTGCTCACTTGGCGCTACGTGCTCCGGTACAAGATTTGGTGGTGCTGCCCGTGGCGATTGTGTCTGATGCTGAAGCCACAAATGCAGCGGTTCCCTTAAGGCTGCTGAGTCTTTTTGACCCCTCAGAGCCACTTTTTTCGCAGGAGGGTTGGCACCCAATGGTTATTTACCAACGGGTTAATCTTTTAGTGGGTCGCCCTCAGTGGATTAGCCCAGCGCAACGCCAGCACTATCAGGGTAAACAAGCGAAAACTCTTGTAACTGAACTAACCCAGCAGTGTCGCACCGAAATTGATGACTTGCTGCGGCAGGGAAGCTACTAGGAACCTAAACTTAGAAGGCAAGAGCAAAAGTAATTCTGACTTAAAGGTACTCTCTCCCTTTATTCTTCACCCCTCTCCCCCTTTCTGCCATGCCAAATGTTCAAAGCCATCCTTGCTTTCTCACGCCACAGCGATTGCAACCAGATTATCCGTTGTTTGTCTTTTTGCCTGGTATGGATGGCACAGGTCGCCTTCTGCGAGCGCAAACAGCTGGGCTAGAATCAGCGTTTGATGTGCGTTGCCTCGCAATTTCGCCGGATGATT
Organism: Candidatus Sericytochromatia bacterium; assembly: GCA_036703925.1. GTDB lineage: Bacteria > Cyanobacteriota > Cyanobacteriia > Leptolyngbyales > Leptolyngbyaceae > Stenomitos. The sequence goes on along the minus strand of DATNQS010000352.1, from coordinate 7,867 downwards.
TGACTGACTGGCAGGTTTTAGCTGAAAACGTGGTTGCGCTGATTGAGGCGGAATTGCAGCAGTCGCCCGATCGCCCAGTTTATTTATGCGGTGAGTCGTTTGGGGGCTGTTTGGCAATGAAAGTCGCGCTGCATGCGCCGCATCTCTTTGACCGTATCATTCTGGTCAATCCTGCCTCTTCGTTTCGCCGTAAACCACTGGTTATGTGGGGGGCACAAATTACGCGCTGGGTTCCAGAAGCAGTCTATCGGCTGTCCTCGATCACGTTGATGCCCTTTTTGGCTTATTTGGGACGAGTGGCAGAGGGCGATCGACAGGCGTTTTATGATGCAGTGCTCTCTGTGCCTCAGCGTACCTCGATTTGGCGGCTCTCCCTGTTGAGCGAGTTTGATGTTGACGATGAGCAGCTCCAGCAACTCCAGCAGCCGATTTTGCTGCTAGCTAGTGCTGCTGATCGACTCTTGCCGTCGTTAGCAGAGGTTGAGCATTTAGCCAGGTTTTTCCCAAATGCCCAAACTGTTGTGCTGCCACATAGTGGTCATGCTTGTTTGCTAGAGGCAGGGGTGAACCTGTATGAAATTATGGAAGCCCAAGATTTTTTGGTGAAACACAGTCACGAACTATTGCGACGATGACAAGAAAGGGGTGAGGGAGAAGAGTTTTGAGTTCTAAGTTTTGAGTAACACTTCTTACTCCTCGCCCCTCACTCCTCTCCCTTATCATGCTCAAACGTGCGCTTCTAATGATTGCGTAATCAGATCAAAGTAAGGGCGAGTCATCGCTAAAGCGTCGTTAGAAAGGGTTGTGGCGATCGCCTCTTGTAAGTAACGATAAGCGAGAACGCAGTGAGCTGTGCGTTTATGTGCCAGCAAGATTGTATCTAACCAGGACATTATTTGTTCTCTAAAGAAGGTTTCGTCATCCCGTAAGATGGAGAGCGCTACATAGCGTAACACCTCAGTCATGTCATATTTGCAGCGCTGCCCGTGCTGTTGAATCAGTTCTGGATAGCTCTGTGCTAGCTTGCGAAGCGCATGGAGAATGAACTTGTCGTTGTTGTCGCGTAGCTGCTGATAGGTTTGCAGGCGCACGGCGTAGCTTCGAGCATAATGCTCTAACTGAGAAAGCTCCTGAGCGCCAAGATAGCGTCCATCCGCTTCCAAAATACTTTTTTCCAGTTTGTGATTAAGGGTGTGCATAATGAGCCGTGCTGGAGTGTATATCAATGTGAGTGTGCATCGAATGCACCTGGCTAGTCATAATTGTTTCTGCGATCGATAGCTTCGTAGAACCTAGCTGATGCAGCACGATCGCAAATTGTTCTTGCTGTTTTAATCTGCCCACTTTTATAAGCAGCCTGAACACAATGCAGCGATTCGCAACACATCGTATTGCTTCTTGATGTACCGCTTTTGAGTACATTGCTTCTTGTTGAGGAGAATCAACGGCAAGAGTGGCAACGACGTTAGTATGCGCTTTCACTGCTTCGTTTCTTCAGGCAGTGCGGCAACCCGTACCGTAGTGCTGATGTGGGCACGGTGACTTAGAAGAGAGAATAGAAACTATAGTTGCGGGCTGATGCTATGAGTCGAATTTGGAGCAAAGTAAGCAAGGTGGTGGGTACGCTGTTTCTTTATGGTGGCGGCACCACTTCGATCGCGCTACTAACTGCGATTATGCTTAGCCACGCCACCGGCGGACTTTTAGCGGCTTTGGTGATCGCCCTGATCTCTTTTGGGCTTGCTCCTGCGTCTCTGGGCGGTTGGCTGTTGCATGCTAGTTCTAAGTTAGAGCGGCAGGCAATGCGTGAGCGCTTCTTTCAGATTCTTCATGCCAGTCACGGTAGAGTATCGGTGCTAAATTTTGCGGCAAATGCTCGATTGGAACCGGCGATCGCGCGTCAGCATTTAGATGATTGGGCAAAAGAATTTTCCGCCACGTTTGAAGTAAGCGACGAAGGCAACATTTATTACGTCTTTACTACAGATCCACTCGTACTCCCTGAAATGAATTACCTGGGAACTCTAGGTCAGACCATTCGCCAATGGCTGTAGTTTCTCGTTTGAGCTACAAAAAGGTTTAGTACTTACAGGTTGCTTAGACGACCCGTGGTTTTACGGCGGTCATTAAGTAATACTCTCCGTAAAGTCAAAGATAATTCGTGTTAGTACTGAGAAAAGCTTGGGCATACTCCCTATAGTGAAATCGTCTGGTGTTTTCCGTCTCTTTACTTAAAATCCCTTCCTTATAGTTAAAGTCAGCTTCATACCGTTTGGTAGTTAAAGCATTAGTTTGTCAGCAGCAAACCGGCTTCCTAAGCAGTATGACTGAGTACTATTGCGCAGCCATTATGATGGCGGTTCGCATCACCTTTAAAGACCCTATGCTGAAGATCAAGTGCTCATAGTCGTTCTACGCCTTTAGCCGCTGCAATGAAACCTGAATATCTTGAAAGCTTGCGCGATTGCTGCCAGAGCGAAGCAGCGTTTGAACAACTGCAACACATCTTATTAACAGCAGAAGCCGAGCGCCAGCAGACTGAGCTGAAGACGCTTTGTCATTCGTTGTTGAGTGATTCGACCCGTGGTGTGGCAGCGAGTGCCAATCACACTCAGTATCTTAAGTCGCTTGAAGAGCTAATTCTGGAGCGAACGGCTGATTTGCTCGATACAAACAGTCGGTTGCGGCAGGAAATTGTTGAGCGTAGACGCGCTGAAAAAGCGTTGCAGGAGAGCGAGGAACGGTTTCGATCGCTGATTGAGAATGCTACCGATATCATTGTAGTGCTGGATCGGAAGGGCATTTTTCGGTATTGCAGCCCTTCTGCCGCAAAAGTCTTGGGCTATACCATGCAGGATGTTGTTGGCTACAGCACCACAGAGTTTGTACATCCAGACGATATTCCGCTCATTATCACTGTGCTTGAGCAGGCGATCAAGCATCCTAATGTTAGCCAGCCTGCGATCGAGTACCGTGTACGAGACCGCAACGGCGCATGGTGTTTTTTTGAAGCAGTGGCAACGAGCTTGCTGGATGTACCAGCGATTCGTGGTGTCGTCATTAACTGCCACGATATTACCGAACGCAAACGAGCCGAAGAAGCCCTACTCATTGCCAATCGGCAAACGGTCAATATTCTCGAAAGCATCACAGATGCTTTTATATCGTTAGATAAACAGTGGCGATTGACCTATGTGAATCAGCAGGCAGCGCAACTCTGCCAGCGATCCCCAGAAGAGCTGTTGGGACAAAGCCTTTGGGATGTCTTTCCCGATATTGTCGGCTCCGTCTTAGATCAGGAATATTACCGTGCGCTGGCACAGCAAGTGCCAGTTACTTTTGAGGAGTTTCACTCGTCCCTCAATGCCTGGTTTGATGTCCGGCTGTTTCCCTCTGCTGATGGAATGTCCTTGTTTTTTCTAGATGTTACTGACCGTAAGCACGCACAGGCAGAACTGTTGGAGATGAGCACCGCGCTTGGCAATGCGGTCGAGGGTATTGCTCGCCTCAATATCGACGGGCAATACGTTGCCTTAAACCGAGCGTATGCCGTTGCCCTAGGCTATCAACAAGAAGAAATGATTGGGATGGCTTGGCAGCAGACGGTGCATCCTGATTGTATTCCTAGCGTGACAGCAGCGTATCAGCAGATGCTGATTGAAGGCAAAGCTGAAGTGGAGATTATGGGCTTACGTAAGGATGGCTCGACCTTTTACAGCGAAAAGGTCATGGTAGCGGCTCATGACTGGCACGATCGGCTGATTGGTTTTCACTGTTTTACAAAAGATATTACAGAGCGGAAACAAGCAGAAGCGGCGCTATTAGAGAGCCAGGAATGCGTTAAACTGACGCTTGAAACAACGCAGATGGGCACCTGGGACTACGAACAGAAGACAGGCGTAAGTAAGTGGTCAGATAGCTGCGAGCAATTGTTTGGGTTTGTGCCCGGTACTTTCGGCGGCACAGAGGCAGCGTTTCTTAATTGTGTGCATCCGGACGATCGCGAAGCTGTCAGCATCCACATTCTTTCGCAGAGCCAACAGGCAGCTAACTACAGCAAAGAATTTCGGATTGTTCAACCAGATGGCAGTATTCGCTGGATTGCAGAGCGTAGCCACACCTTTCACGACGAAGCGGGGCTGCCTGTAAGAACGCTGGGCGTTTCAATGGATATTACTGATCGCAAACGTTTTGAAGAAGCACTGCGCCAGCAAGCCGAACGTGAACGGTTGATGGGTGCGACTGCCCAACGCATTCGCAACTCGCTGGATCTAGAGGAAACGCTGAACACAACTGTATCCGAGGTGCGGCAATTCTTAAAAGCTGATCGGGTTGTCCTCTTTGTGATGGAGCAAAGAAACAGTAGACGAGTCACGGCTGAATCTGTCGATACGTGTTGGCAGCCAATGATAGGGCTGAACGTGCAGGAAAACTGGGTGCAGCAACGGCAACAGGAGTACGAGCAGGGTAAAAATTTGGTGCTTGCTAATGTGCAAGACCTTAACGCTGCCGATGCGTTTCGAGAGTTTTTGGAAGTATGGCAGGTGAAAGCAGTTTTAGCGGTGCCAATTCTGCATGGAAAGACTGTTTGGGGCATACTGGTAGCACATCAGTGTTCGACTGAACGCTACTGGGAAACGTTTGAAATAGAGCTACTCGAGCAACTGGCAACCCAGGTTTCAATTGCCATTCAGCAGTCAGAACTCTATTGTCAGGTGCAGCAGCTTAACACAGCGCTGGAAGCTCAAGTCCACGATCGCACCGCTCAACTTCAGCAGGCGTTGCGGTTTGAAGCGACCTTAAAGCGCATTACAGACTCAGTACGCGACAGTCTGGACGAAGACCGCATTTTGCAAACTGCCGTGCAAGAACTGGCATCGGGGTTGAAGATTATGGGCTGTGATGCCGCACTCTACAACCTTGAGCACCGCACGTCCACCGTTTGCTACGAACACATCCTGTCAGACCTACCGACTGCTAATGGGGTTACTGTCAAGATGGAAATTCTGGCTGAGGTCTACGATGGGTTGTTACGTGAGCAATGCTTTCAATTTTGTCGTATCCAGACCTGTGAGCCGCGGCTCTTAGGCAAAAAAAACTCCATCCTGACGTGCCCGATGGTAGATGATCAAGGCGTTGTGGGCGATCTGTGGCTTTTCCGTCCCGCTGACGACACGTTTACGAGCCAGGAGATCCGCTTGGTGCAGCAAGTCGCAAACCAGTGTGCGATCGCCATTCGGCAAGCGCGTCTCTATCAGGCTGCTCAGGCGCAAGTCGCGGCGCTAGAAGAACTCAACCAACTCAAAGATGACTTTCTTAGCACGGTTTCCCATGAATTGCGGACACCAATGTCCAACATGAAGATGGCGATTCATATGCTGAAAACGGTTACGGCACCGGAGCGGCAGGCACGTTACCTTGATATTCTGCAAGCAGAATGCCTACGCGAAATCGAACTCATTAATGATTTGCTCGACTTGCAACGACTAGAGGCAGCAGCATACCCTGTGGCTCTAGAACAGGTTGATCTACAGGAGTGCCTTACGACGATCGTTGAGCCGTTTTATTCGCGTGCAGACGAGCGACAGCAAACACTGACCGTACAACTACCGACTATTTTCCCAACCATTACAACCGATAAGGCGACGCTGCAAAGGGTTATAGCCGAGCTGCTCAACAATGCCTGTAAATATACATCTCCTGGCAAGGCAGTGACGTTAACGGTTGAATATGATCCAGCACCCGATGCTAATACGTATGAAGTTTTGCCCTACATCGTCTTTACGGTTGCTAATCAAGCTGAAATCCCCGCCTCAGAACTGCCACACATCTTTGAAAAGTTTTACCGCGTGCCTAATGCTGATCCCTGGAAGCAGGGCGGAACCGGTCTAGGGCTAGCACTGGTACAGCGTCTGATTGCCCAACTTGAAGGCGTTATTGTGGTTGAGAGCCGTAATGGTTGGACGTACTTCTCCATCCAACTACCCGTGCCCCCTTGCTCCTTCATGCCCAGTACGGTATAACTCAGTCCGCGAGCCAGCTAAACCTTGTCTGCGAGTTACTCAACAACGCGTAAAAGCCCCATACTTAAGCGATCGAAGACGTTTCTGACCTGATTCTGCTCTACTTGGGTAAGTGGCGCTTCAGCAAGCATGGCGCGAAAGAAATAGTTTTTATCCAAGCGGGTAATTCTGCCAGAACGCATAATGCGATCGATCACCTGTGCGATGGTGAGCCGATTGGAGCCATTCAATGGGGTCATAGGTAGCAATCTCCTTCTCATGCAGTGGCGCTCATGTCGCAAGCATCACTTCATGTAATCTTTATAGAGATAGCTTCTCTCATGAATGACGTGGTTTGCCTCACCCAAAGGATTCATTCGATCAGGTGAAAATACATAGATGGCTCAGAAGCCATGCCGCTGCAAGCTGTTGCTCCTTCGCGATCGTGCTGCGTTGATCGCTACAGCTTGCTTCTTAGTAGAGAGGTGTAGGAATGTGGTTGGTAACAGTATGCTGATGCTTACTCAAGCCCAGGCATTCGATGCTGGCAACCATTTAAGCACTCTGAAGCCGCTGAGATCTTTTGTGGAGTTGGTGAGTTGAGGTTCGATAGACTTCTTCTTGAGCAAAACAAATTGACAGCTGCTGGGCACCTGTAATGACCCATACCGCGCCGCGCAGTCGATCGATTTCACTCAAAAGCTGATCAACCATCCAGGCTTCTGAGCAATGAATGGTTAAAGTGTTGTTTTGACTAAGATGCAGAAAACATTCTGCTAGTGAGTCTGCAAAGTAAGAGCGGAGACGGTCTAGACGGTGCTTTTCGAGAATGAGCGAATCTTCAACAGTCAATTCAAGAGACATAACAGCAATCCTCAAGTGAAGATGTCCTGATTTAACTTCATTAGCAGAATTACTCCCTACGGTAAATCCCAGGATCTTATTGGGGTAGGAGTTATTTGTCTCAGGATATGTACGGAACGTAGCAACCTGTTAGCACTGACGTTTCAGTTGCAAGGGCTAGCTCAATCGGTGTTTCAACACTGTGAAGTTAGACATAAGCCTTTGTTGAATTAGCATAAAGCGTAGCGATGGATAACTTGCGGCTTAAGCTAATCCTAAACCTCAAGTGGAAACTTGAAGAATCTCCTTATCAACCGCTGGAAGCCGAATTGTGCTTAAGACTGTTACTTGTTAAAGCGGTTAGGCAGGAATTTCGCTGGCTGTTACTGTATACAACAAGAACCGAAGCATTAATGATCGAATCGTAACAATCCAAGCATCAGCGTTCGACATTGAAAGGCTGCTTACGCCTTTCAATCTACGTCTTTCTAAACCACGATCGCACATCGTTTATCTCTTCTTCGCTGCACTATGGGCAACATTACTATCATCCGCGACTTCTATTCTGACGCAGAGCGAATGACGCGCACGCTCCGGATTTTCATACCGGAGGCGTATACGCAGCAGCTTGACCAGTCCTTTCCGGCGCTGTATATGCTGGACGGACAGAATGTTTTTTCCCATCCTGAATCAACTACTTTTGATACCTGGTGCGCGAATACGACGATGGAGGCAATGGTTAGCGAAGGCACCCTTCGTCCCTGGATTATTGTGGGCATTGACAGCACGAGCGATCGCATGATTGAGTACTCGCCTTGGACTGGCGGTCGGGGCGATCTATGCGCTCAATTTTTGGTCAACCAGCTCAAACCATATATCGATCGCACCTATCGGACGCTGCCACAGCCCCAATGGACGAGCGTAATGGGTTCTAGCATGGGCGGGCTGTTGTCGCTTTACATCGGCAAAAAGTACGCCAACACAGTGGGGCGCATTGGTGGACTCTCTCCAGCGCTAATGTG
>DATNQS010000351.1:0-7910 GCA_036703925.1 Candidatus Sericytochromatia bacterium | reverse complement strand
GTTCAAGACCACCGCCGCACAGTATGCTGCCGTCGAGGCTGCGATCCGCGACCTGCACACCTACGAGTTGCCTGCTCTTTATGCCGTGGCCATCGAACACAGCTTTGCGCCCTACGCCGCTTGGGTCGAGGAGGGCTCCTGCGGTGAGTAGTGTTTCCACGCCTTACGGCTCACTCTGCCCTTGAGCAGACCGCCCCCAGCTTGGTGCGCTCACGTTAAAGCTTAACGTTCGTAGCTTTGGCGAACAGGCTTCCAAGTGGCCAAGCTACCCTTTGGCCCTGTAGCATGAGCAGGGTTTTGGGCGACACTACAAGCGCTGACTCAATGGTCTTTTGCGGCCATGTCCTTATCGCTTGATGCGATCACGATAGTGCGTGGCAAAGGCGATTGGTTGACCACTCAGCCGTTCGACGTCATGGCGCATCGACTCTGCATGGCCCCAAACGATCGCCGCATCGCCACGGTCGTTCACCTCGGTCTCAATCTGCCCACAGTATTGGTCATGGTCACGCGCCACAAAGAAGCCGTAAGTCCGGCAAGCGATCGGACGGGCGTCATAGATCCGGCAGGCTCCTGCTTGTTCATCAAGATAGGGACATACCACCGCCACACTTAACGTCTGTTCTACGCTTTGCCGCAGCAGTGCCTCGATCTTTTGCTCCACCACCGCTTGGATGGGAGTCGGAAGACTGGCCACCGCCGCATCGACTCTGGTCCATTCGGCGGCGCTTAACTCCGGTGGATGGGCCAGGTGACGACAACAAGCGTCACAGCCACGACGGCAAGGCCACCAATCCCGGTCAGCTCGAATGGCTTGCACTCTGGCTTCGATCTGTGCCTCCAAGTGCTGCAGTGGCTGGCTAACTTCGCTCATCTCGCTTGCCCTTCGGGAACTAGGCTCTATGTTACAGCGATCGCTGAAGGGTCAGTGCAAGCGTGTCAAAAAACGGGTAGCAAAAACCGTGGTCTGAAAGCCGCTCACAACAGCAGTTGCTTCTGGTCTAAAAGGGGTCGCAAAAAAGGGCCCTTTTTCATAGTGCCAGTGCACGACCCGTACGCTCGCCCCTCGTTTAGCTTCCCCCACTCATTAACTTCCAATCAGAAGTTAATGAGTAGAAGGAGGGGCTGGAAGGCTTGTTATGAATGGCTTTGAGTGTTGTGCAGTTGACACGTGCTAAAAGGGGGCGGTGGCTCACTGACTAAGTATTTAGGCTAGAATGTAGAAAAGTTAATCAAACGAAAGGGCGATCGCGATGCCGTTCCCCAAGGGTCAAAATCCCAACCATCCGGCTGCCGGATCAACAATTAAGGTGGAGCCGATTCGGGATAAAAAGGCGATCCAACGCATTAAGAAAATTCTGGCCGATCGTCCCCGTGATTTGTGCTTGTTCACGCTAGGCATTAACACTGCGTATCGGGCCAACGAGTTGCTGTCACTGAAGGTCGGGCAGGTGCAAGCGTTACGAGCCGGGGATGTCCTGGACCTGAAGCAGCGTAAGACGCATAAGTATCGTCCTGTGACGCTAAATGCCACGGCTGTCACTGCCATACAAGCCTGGTTAGCGAGCGGTGACTTGCAACCGGAAGACTACCTCTTCACGGGACAACGCGGCTGTCTAACAGTAGAAACGATGAGTACGCGGGTGAAGACCTGGTGCCACGATGTCGGCTTAAAGGGCAACTATGGTAGTCACACCCTGCGGAAGACTTGGGGCTATTGGCAACGACTGGAGCGCGGTACAGCGATTCCCCTGTTGATGGAGGCGTTTGGGCATGCAACACAGCAGCAAACGCTGGCTTATTTAGGGATTCAGTCGAATGAGATTGCGGCCATCTATGAGTTGGAACTGTAAAGGCTGTGTGAGTCACTGAAGCTGATCTGGCACTGGTGACACAAGGATTTTCAGATTGTTTCCCTTCAAGATACTCCCTTATGAAATTGGCACACTCTTGCAACTCAGCCATCCTTATTCAGGCGTTCTGATGCAACACTTGGTTATGCATTTGGTTGCCACCCTGAATATCCGTACCCTGCTTCAGGCTTCCTCCGTCTTCCCTTCCTCATCCTTCCTTTTTTCATTGTCACCTTTTTGCGTTAATGGCGGTAAAGTTGGAGACTGCTCATCTTTCTCCTCCTGATCTGCCGTCGGTGATTTATCGGCTGGGGTTGGGGGTTGGTACAAACCTCCTGCCGCCCGTAGCATTGTGGAATACGGTTGTTTTCTTATGTCTGCTAACGCCTGTCGTATGGCGGAATTTGGTTGGCTGGCTTCTCTTATGTCTGCTAGCGCCTGTCGTATGGCGGAATTTGGTTGACCGGCTTCTCTTATGTCTGCTAGCGCCTGTAGCAATGCGTTGTTCGTGGGTATCGAATACGGTAGAGACTTTTCTTCCTTCTCAATTTCTTCCGCATCTTCCGGCGTGAGACGTTTTTCGGCTTTCACACCCGTCGTATCAACAAAATGCTCAAGGCCTTTAATTAGATCCGTAAAGAGATAAACCTCAGGAGCAGAAGCTACCTTACACAGTTCCTTATAGAGGAAGTGGTTCAGGAAGCCCTTGCCGCCATAGATGGTGCCATAGTCGCTATCCCTAGAAATGATCCACAGCCGTTTCTTCCCCTTGAAATGTGTAAGAATCTGCTCCCAAGTCAGTTGATCGCCTATCGGGTTGGTACTTTTTCCAGGCGGGTTGCCAACCTCTCTACGGTCCCTAGCCCTTTGCAATTCTTTGGGAGAGTGAAGAGTCGCCTTGGCGAAGATTGGGGCTAGTGCCTTTGATACTTCGTCCTCTGAACAGCTGATCTGTTCGATAATGCCAAGACCAAGTGCCTCCACTGCGTCGTTCACCCTCGTTATCTTCTGTCCGATCTCACGCCTCTGCTGGAGGATATCTTTGACCTGTTCGGCACTCGCACTAGACAGGTGATCTGGGACATTAAAAGTTGGTAGCTTCAATTGCTGAAACTTCTGTCCCAGGAATTCTGCCGCTACCGCTATTTTGTTGCGCTGGACTTCTCCAACGACCTGTTGCGTTACAAAGATGTAGTCTAATTGCTCTCCCAACGGCGCAAGTAGCTGCTTACCCTTGTCTATTCGATATAAGTCAAGGTACTTGTTGGCGTCAATGAATAGCAAGGCATCATCAGCTGGCATGAGAATCCCTCGGTATTAACTTGTTTCCCTCGGCTGCCTAACTATTGGTTAGACGAACACTTTCTGCCTATCTCCCAGAACTTCCTGGACTGAAACTGGCATAAATCGCCATCAAGCTATAGTCTATAACCCTGATGCTCTCGTTCCTATTAGCTCACATTCAAGACCTGAAAACCCGATTCTTGCGTTGCCCTTGAATGCAGCAAAAGACTAACAGTTCTTGCCGAAATTGGTCATTCTCGGCAGCCTAAGAGCAGTGTCTCAAAACTCATTGGTGCAAGGCAGCTTTGAGCCTTTGATTTTGAGATGGGTTTTGAGACGCTAGAAGTCCGACTTTGCCGTCAAGGGGCGATCGCCTGTTGAGTTGTGTCTATTGGGACCGTTTCTGATACGGGTATAACTGGCACAAGCTCACGGCGCACTCCTACACAAATGAGATTACTTTTCAATCAACGCTCTCAAAGCTATTTATCCTCAGATTCAGAATTTTGTTCTTCAATCTCTGCGGCAGCAATTTGTAGTTCCATTTCGAGCTGCTTAGTGGATGGAAGGCTATCTTTTAATGGTTCTGGCAAATCCTCTTTTAGTTGATAGGTTGCGACTCCGATCGGCTTGTGAATGTCTTGTAAGGCGTACTCCACCGTGATGTCACTTTTGGAGCGACAAAGAATCAGCCCGATCGTGCGTCGGTCTTCTGAAGAGCGTAAGAGGTTGTCAACGGCTGACACGTAGAAATTGAGCTGTCCACTGTAAAACGGGAGGAACTCTCCAACCTTCAACTCAATCACCACATAGCAGTGCAATTTCACATGGTAGAAGAGCATGTCTATGAAGTACTCTTTGTTGTCTACCACTAGTGAATATTGGCTACCGAGAAAGGCAAAACCAACGCCTAATTCCATCAAAAAGTCCCGAATATGTCCGATGAGTGCCTTCTCTAGCTCTCGCTCCTGGCTACCTTTAGTAAGTGACAAAAAATCGAAGTTGTAGGGGTCTTTCAGCAGTTGAGTAGCCAAGTCAGAGTCTGTTTTGGGAAGAGTGCGCTCAAAATTAGTAATGGCACTGCCCTGTCTTTCAAGTAATCGGGTTTCAATTTGCATCACGAGAATGTCTCGGCTCCACCCGTTTTCTAGGGTCTGCTGTGCGTACCAGAGCCGTTCTTCATCTGATTTAAGCTTCTCTAACAGGGCAATGTTGTGTCGCCACGGTAGTTGTGCAACGTAGCGTTGCACAACCGTCTTATCTGGGTACGCTTCAGCAAAGGTTCTCATGTATTTGAGGTTTCGGGCTGAGAAGCCAGTCAGTCCCGGGAACTCCTTTTTTAGGTCTTTAGCAAGCTGGTCAACAACCTTCGTGCCGTATCCCTGCTGCTTTTGCCGATCGAGAATTTCTTGGCCAATTTCCCAATACAGCGTGATCATCTCTTCGTTGACCGCAATGGCTGCTTTAACCTGAGCCCTTCGGATGCGGTTCTTCAGGTTACTCAGAAAGCTGTTGTAGTCGTCTGGGAAAAGAGAGGATTGTTTGGGCACGCCTAAGGTTCCAAAGGACGGAGTGAATGTACATCGTCTCATCATGGTACTGCTTACGACCTGTCCGTATACACTAGTAGTGTCGCTCCTACGGACACCATGATTATTACGACTGCCTCCTTCAAAGGGGGTGTTGCGAAGACCACTACAGCAATTCACTTAGCGGCTTATTTGCAGGCAAAAGGTCAAACGCTTTTGATTGATGGCGACAATAACCGTTCTGCAACCCGTTGGGCAGAACGGAGCTTAGAGCGAGGAGGATTACCTTTCAAAGTTGTTGGTGTTAATCAATCTGCTAAATATAGCCAGGGCTGTGAGCACTTTGTTATTGATACGGAAGCTAGTGCTGATGAAGAAGAATTGAGGGAAATTGTTGATGGGTGTGATTTGTTAATTCTGCCGACGACCCCTGACACGATGTCTCTCGATGCGCTGATTCAAACGATCGAACTGTTGAGAGCACTAGGTATCGATAAATATCGCGTCTTGCTGACTAGGGTTCCTCCTCCTCCTCGACGAGAAGGAGAAGAAGCCAGAGAGTTTTTAACCGAAGCGGGCTTCCCTTTGTTCAAAGGCAAAATTAGAGAAGCGGTAGCGTTCCAGAAGGCGGCAAATGAGGGGGTGTTAGTGCACCAGGTCAGCGATCGCCGTGCGCGCCTTGCCTGGAATGAGTACTGCGCGATCGGTAAGGAGGTGTTTGGTGAGTAATGCTAAGCAAAATCGCTTTAAGGGTTTAATGCAAGTGATTCGGCATGAGAGTGCTGAATCACTCGTTCAAGAGAACAAAACGGAGTCGCATACTGTTCAGCAAGACGGGTTCACAGCAGAAAACCTCCAGGAGCAGCCTGAGATTAGTTGGGTATCTCATGACAGGATTCATCGCGATCAAGAACAATCTCGCCGCTACTTTGACCCTAATGAATTGAGCAATATGGCAGCTTCGATGAAAGCTGTTGGAGTGATTGACCCACTTTCAGTACGTCTCCGTCCGGGGACAGCAGACGAGTACGATTTGTTGGCAGGGGAGAAGCGTCATCGCTCAGCAGGAATTGCTGGTCTAGAAAAAGTCCCAGTGAGAGTGTTCGAGGTCGATGACCAGGTTGCGGAAGATATCAAGGCAATTAGCAATCTCCAGCGCAGTGACCTGAATAAATGGGAGGAAACCAACGCTATTATGGGTATGCTGTGCCGCAACCTGAGAAAGACTCAATCTGAGGTTATTAGCCTACTTAATCAGGCAGCCAATCAAAAACGCGGTCTTACGGACAACGTTGTCCGTAGTGAGGATTGGGCAACAATTGAAGAAATCTTCACTGTAGTGGGACGTTTGACACCCGAGAGCTTTCGTAAGCATCGGGTCCCGTTAATCAAGCTTCCCGAACATATTCAAGCTGTTCTACAACAGGGAAAACTGCACTATACAAAGGTCAATGAGATACTGAAGGTTAAAGACCAAGAGCAACAGAAGCAGTTACTGGAGAGAGCAATCACTCAGGAGCTTTCTGTTAATGACGTTCAGGCTGAAGTTAGATCTTTGCGCCAGGCTAAAACCACTTCGGATGATGCTGACCCAAGGGAAATTCCTCTACCTCAACGTCTAACGATTGTTACTCAGCAACTTAAAAGGGCAAAAGTCTGGAACGATCCTAAGAAGAAAAGAAGGTTGGAAAAGTTATTAGTCGAACTTAGTTCTCTAATCACTGAATAAAACACAGCAAAATCGAGCTTTCAAGGACTGTACGGTTGTGCGTCCGGCAGCAGTCCTGATGCTGAACATCACCGCGATCGATTCCCTGAAACTCAATCTGGTTAGAGCTTTCTAGCCCATCTTGCACTTTTTGCCTGTGTATCGGCTCGGTCAGCCAAATGGAATAGGCGATCGCGCTAACGAATACATATAAGCGACTCATATGGTCTTATGGTCACAGCCACTGGTCATAGACTGGAATGAGTGAATCGGTAGCTACTGTTAATTTGCCAAGAGGTGCGCATGATGACTACTTCCACAACTGATGGCTTGTCCGCTGTGTGGCCACCGCTACCCGTTGCCGCTTGGCAGGACACGTATCAAACACTGCATTTGTGGACCCAAATTATTGGCAAAATTCGTTTAGCCCTGGCTCCCAAACTCAACCACTGGTGGCACTCAACGCTCTATGTAACACCCCGTGGGCTCACAACTTTAAGCATGCCTGCTGGGACTCGCAGCTTGCAAATCACGTTTGATTTTCTGCAGCAGCAACTGCTGATCGAGACTAGTGATGGCAGTACGAGAAGCATTGCGTTAGCACCGCGCTCGGTCGCTGCTTTTTACCAAGCGGTGATGGATAACTTGAGGGAGATCGGGATCGAAGTGCAAATTTGGACGCTGCCGCAAGAAGTCGCTAATCCCATTCCCTTTGAGCAAGACGAGCAACATGCTACCTACGATCCAGAGGCTGCCCAACAGTTCTGGCAGATCCTGCTGCAAGCTGATCGGCTCTTAACCGTTTTCCGCTCCCGCTATGCTGGGAAGTGCAGCCCCGTACATTTCTTCTGGGGCAGTTTTGACCTGGCAGTGACTCGCTTCTCGGGGCGACGTGCACCAGAACATCCCGGTGGCGTGCCTGGTATGGCCGATTGGGTGACGCGAGAAGCTTATTCTCACGAGGTCAGCAGTTGCGGTTTCTGGTTTGGCAGTAGCGCGATGGAAGCACTGTTCTATGCGTATGCGTATCCAACACCAGCAGGCTTTAAGGACTATCCGATCCAGCCGCAAGCTGCCTTTTACAGTGCAGAGATGCAGGAATTTATTTTTCCCTACGAGTTCGTCTGGCAGGCTGACAACCCTGATGCCAGTGTGCTGGCGTTTCTCCAAAGTACTTACGAAGCAGCGGCAACGCTAGGGCAGTGGGATGGTGACGCCTTACAGTACCAGCCGATCGTTAAGGGCTAAGGTGTTTCCACGACCAAATTGGCGTTTCCGTAGCAATCGGACTAAAAACAACGCGAAGGAATGGCGGACGGCATCAACGCTAGGAAGGCATCGATAAGTGGGCAGATCAGTTAAGAAACTTACTACAAAGGGCTTAGACTCGTTTTGGGCTAAGTAGTACAGCAACCTGTGAGATTACGTTTGTAATCTCACAAGATGATGAGTAAAAGTGAGTAATCACGCTCTGCCCCAACGCGTTTGCCGCTCTTGTTCATCCACGTGACAGAACGGTTCACGCTATCTCAGGCT
>DATNQS010000350.1:0-2663 GCA_036703925.1 Candidatus Sericytochromatia bacterium | reverse complement strand
TGCCATGCTGGCATCGGTACGATCGTTGCGAAACGAGGTCAATCGGGCGATCGCAGATATCCTTCTGCAAGCAGGCTACATTAATCACGTTGAATCTGCCCTTGATACCTACAATCACCTTTGCTGTCTCTCTGGCACCGTCACGGATCTAGCGCAAGTAGGACTATTACTCGCCCAACCAAACGTCCAAATCCAGCCAATCCACCAACGTGCAGTCAACGCTCTGATGCTAACCTGTGGCTTGTACGAAGCATCGGGTCGCTTTGCAGTACGCATCGGGCTACCTATCAAATCGGGGGTCAGCGGTGCGTTGCTGTCTATTGTGCCGGGGCAAGGGGCGATCGCCTGTTACAGCCCCACGCTAGATGACACAGGCAATTCGATCGCCGGACTTTTTCTCCTGGAACAGCTTACCCAAACCTTAAACCTGAGTGTTTTTGGCTAAAACAGCACGGAATGGTACGTACCTGCGACTGTTTATCGTTGGCGGGTCTGGTTGAGGAGCAGCGGCGATCGCAGACCTTTGGGCAACAAGCTACTATAAAGAAAGGTGAAGTGATTAGAAATCGGAGTCAAAACTTATGGCAATTTTTGGACTTGGCAAAAAGCTCAGCCTTCCGACTCCTGAAGAAGCCTTGCCAGGGCGTACAGAATCAATCCCTGTAACTGCCAAGCACTTTGTCAATGGCAATCCGCTCAAGCCTCCCTACCCGGATGGTTTTGAGGTAGCAGTGTTTGGCTTAGGTTGTTTTTGGGGTGCAGAGCGCAAATTTTGGCAGCAAAACGGCGTTTTTTTGACTGCTGCCGGTTACGCTGCTGGCATTACGCCCAATCCAACCTATCAAGAAGTTTGTTCGGGTCGGACAGGGCATAACGAGGTCGTTCAAGTTGTCTTTGACCCTGCTGTGATTAGCTACGAAGCGCTGCTCAAAGTCTTCTGGGAAAGCCATAACCCAACCCAGGGCATGAGACAGGGCAATGATGCGGGCACACAGTATCGCTCTGGCATTTACACTTATTCTCACAAACAGCGGCAACTGGCAGAGGCATCCCGTGCTGCCTATCAGCAAGCGCTAAATGCCTCAGGCTATGGGGAAATAACCACTGAAATTATTGATGCGCCTGAGTTTTATTATGCAGAGGGGTATCATCAACAATACCTTGCCAAAAATCCAGGTGGCTACTGCGGTCTGGGTGGAACAAACGTGACTTGCCCGATCAGTGTTGTTACTGCAAAGTAACCGTTGTAGCTCTGCAAGCTAGTTAGAACTGATCAATCAGGTTTCGACTGCACTCAACCGTTAGTTATAGAGTGAGTGCAGTCGATCTTTAATTTAAAGAGACTTTCTTTTTAGACAAATCCCCTCAATTCCCCTTAGAAAGGGGAAGCCGCAGGCAAGGGGATCTTGATTTGTAGCGTGTCCAAAAGGAATTGGTATTACGACAGCATTCTCATCATGCAACTGGATCAAGCAGGCGCACATAAAGCCAAACGATTGAAGATTCCGGTGCACATCATCTTGATGTTTCAACCGTCCCATGCACCAGAAACCAATCCCATTGAGCGAGTGTGGCAGCACTTCAAGCTGGGCTTGCGTTGGCAGTTGCCCAAAGACCTGGGGGCGTTGCGGTTACTCATGCGGGCGAGACTTGAAACGATGACCCAAGCGGTAATTGCCTCGATTGTGGGTTAGCGCTCCATTCTAGAAGCATTATCTGTAGCGGGTACTTAAGGAATTGGTATAACTCCTGAATAGCGAGGGCTCGGTCATGCCATCAACAACGGCATAGGCATTAACACTGACGACTCCGTTAGCAGTTTTGCCCAGATTCTCAAGGTATTGTTTAGCCGTGTAGTCAGTCGTGCTGCCCTGCTTAACATCGCCTGTTTCATCAAGACACAAGGGGATGGGTCGTCCAATCTGTTGTCGAATCAGCTGCACCCGCATGGCTCTGACTGGTTCAACCGGCTACGCCCCATCGCGCCGAAAGTGATGTAAGCTTTGCCCATCTTTGAGTCCAGTCAGTTTAGCAAGCTCCGGTAATGTCTTGCGCGGCAACGGACTGAGAATGCCAACCTGTAAGTACTTGAAGCATTCATACAACCGGCTAGCTGCAAAACTGAGCGGTACAGAAGGCAGTAGTGATCAATGAACCCAACGGTTGCAACGGCTTGTCGTAACTCCATCCGGTTTTCAGGTAGAACGCAGCTTCTTCCAGCTTGATTTACTCTCCTTAAAGTATAGTGGTCGCCCGTAAGCCTGCGGCAGCGATACTATCTGATCAAGGCGTTGCCGCTTTGAGAACGGCTTCCATTGCATTACGTAGGCATGGAGCCTTGTTTAAGCGCTTGCGAATGCGACTTTTGAGCCTGCTTCATCGACGTAGACGCGGCGCGACGGCTCAATCTTGGCAAGGTGTGCTAAAAATGCCGCCCGCTTCACTTCATCGCGTTCACGGTAGCCATCGGTCTTTTTTTACGAGTAAACCCAATCTTCGCCAATGCCCGTGAGATGGTGCGGGCGCTCACTGGGTCATGCCAAAGCGCTGCCAGTTCTGCCTGGGTCTTGTCGCCATGCGCTTTGACGAAGGTGCGAAACCCGTCCCAATCAAGAATCCGATGGCTGTGACCGCGTTGATAGCCTTGAGTTGCCTGAACGCTT
>DATNQS010000349.1:0-8289 GCA_036703925.1 Candidatus Sericytochromatia bacterium | reverse complement strand
CATGCCTGGTTTTGATGGCATCACGGCACTAGAAATTGTCACTAAGCTCCGTCCTGATGTGCCCTTTATTTTTGTCTCTGCCAGTTTGGGCGAGGAAGTGGCGATCGAAGCGCTGAAACGAGGAGCCACTGATTATGTGCTGAAACAAGGGCTAGGACGGCTGGTGCCCTGTGTGCAACGGGCTTTGCGAGAAGCTCAAGAACGCCGCGATCGCAAGCAAACCGAAGCTGCACTGCGCGAGAGTGAAGCCTGCTTTCGATTAGTGGTAGACAGTGCCAAAGAATATGCCATTTTTACCCTCGATCTCAATGGCATGATTACAAGCTGGAATGCTGGTGCTGAACGCTTGGTCGGGTATCAAGAAGCCGAGATTATTGGTTGTCACGGTAGCATCATTTTCACGCCAGAAGACATTGAACAGGGCAAAGCTGACCTGGAGATGAACACTGCCCTGACGGCAGGACGGGCAATCAATGAACGCTGGCATGTGCGAAAAGATGGCAGCCGCTTTTGGGGCAGTGGTTTAATGATGTCCTTGCAATCGGAAACGGGTGGCCTGCAAGGATTAGTCAAAATCATGCAGGACAAAACTGCCCAACGGCAAGCAGACGAGCGCTTCCAGTTGCTTTATAACACGACCAGCGCTTTACTCGCGACAGAGCAACCGCTCACGCTGATGCATAACCTGTTTAGCAAACTCTCAGCCCAGCTAGATTTGCATTGCTACTACAGCTACATGGTTGAGGAAAAAGACAACCGCCCCATGCTACATCTGAGGAGCCATGGCGGGATTGCTGAGGCAGACGCGCATTCGATCGAGTGGATTGATTTTGGTCAGCATCTCTGTGGGCTGGTAGCACAAGAGCGACAGCAAATTGTCCTCGATCAAGCGCAAATCGCCACTCATCCCAATGCCCGGTTGCTTTACTCAGGCGGCTTTACCGCTTATGCAGGGCAGTCCTTGATTGTGCAGGGACAGTTACTGGGAACCCTTTCTTTTGCCAGCCGTACCCGCACTAGCTTTACCCCTGAAGAACTTGACCTGTTGCAATCGACGTGTGACCAGATGGCGATCGCCCTTGAACGAGCCAATTTAGTACAGTCGATGCAACAACAGGCAGAGGAACTGCAACGAGCCAACCAGGTTAAAGATGAATTTTTAGCCGTACTGTCGCACGAACTGCGATCGCCCCTCAACCCCATCTTAGGTTGGGCACGAATGCTGCAATCAGGCAAGCTGGATGCCGCTCGCCAAGCCGACGCACTGGCAACGATCGAACGCAATGCGCTACTGCAATCACAACTGATTGAAGACTTGCTTGACATTTCCCGCATTATGCAAGGTAAGCTGTCGTTAACAATGGCTCCCGTCAATTTGACCTACGTGATTGCGGCGGCAGTCGAAACCGTGCGGTTGACAGCAGAAGCGAAGAACATTCTGATTACACTCGCTATCGCCAGCCCGCTCACCCCCGTCTCTGGCGATGTCGCCCGCTTACAACAAGTGGTCTGGAACTTATTGGCTAATGCGGTCAAGTTCACACCCAACGGCGGACAGGTGACGGTTGAACTACGGCAACTCGAGCAAATAGCTCAACTGCGGGTAATTGACACAGGTAAGGGCATTCATGCTAGCTTTCTGCCGCATGTCTTTGAGTATTTTCGGCAAGAAGACGGTTCTACCACTCGCCGCTTTGGTGGGTTAGGGCTGGGACTGGCGATCGTCCGACAAATTGTGGAAATGCACGGCGGTACTGTGACGGCAGAAAGCCAAGGTGAAAATCAGGGTGCCACTTTCATCGTGCAATTACCCGTTATGCAGCAGGCAGCGCCGATCGTCTCTGAGCGAACCCGTGACCAAACAGAGACAGAAACACCGTTAGAAAACCTGCAAATTTTACTTGTGGATGACGATCCCGATACCCGCAAGTTTCAAGCCTTTCTGCTACAACAACATGGGGCAATCGTAACAGCGGTTGATTCTGGTTTAGCAGCGTTACAAGCGCTGGAGCAGTTTAGACCAGATGTGCTGGTCAGTGATGTCGGTATGGCAGAGATCGATGGCTATATGCTGATACAGCAGATTCGCTTACGCCCAACTGAGCAGGGCGGTACGGTGCTTGCGATCGCGCTGACCGCTTATGCTACTGAAGTAGATCGGCAAAAAGCACTACAAGCAGGGTTTCAAGCTCACATTACAAAACCTGTAGAGCCAGAGATCTTGGTAGAGGCGATCATTAGTCTCCTTCAGCACAAGTAATCTTAAAGAGGGATCGCTCTACCGTTAGAGTCTGTAAGCCGTTGCTGTGGAGACAATCAAATGAGTTCTTCAGTAACTTCACTAAGTAAAGCTTTACGCTATGCAGGGTAACCCGTCTGAAAGACCGCCTAAAGTCGATCGCATTCTGGTGGTTGATGATCTTCCCGACAACTGCTTTCTCCTGCAAACTGTGTTGAAGAGCGAAGGATATCAGGTGGAAGTAGCTGATAGTGGTCCTGCGGCACTGCATAAAATTACAACTTGTCCGCCAGATCTGGTACTGCTAGACGTAATGATGCCAGGTATGGACGGCTTTGAAGTGACCCGTCAGCTGCGGCATAATCCTGCGCTGCCGTTTATCCCAGTGCTTCTGGTGACAGGCTACAACGACCCTAACCCTGCTGATGGCTTTGATGCCGGAGCTGATGATTTTGTTCGCAAACCCATTGATTTTGATCTGTTGCTGAACCGGATACGAGCCATTCTACAGCCTGTGTCTTGAAGAAGGTATCCACTGAAAAGTGTAAGCTGTTGCTGTAAAGCTGCTTAACCGCTTCTATGCCTTAGCTCAACCTTTCTTGTTTGGGAACCAGGCAACAACATCTCTGCCTACCGTAACGGCTCAGACAAAATTTGCTGAAATCCAAATTAAATGAACCTGGATTCTTTGCCCTCTGTCGGTCTTGGTTCAGTGCTCGTTTGACTTCAGGGTTGCCTATTCAATCACTTGCTACTGGGCAAAGAGACACTACTAACGCTAGCGATTTGTCTTTGCCAGGTAGAACTTATATGCTTGATTTTTGTGCGTCCATGTAGACCAGACATCATTTTAGCGACAGCAAGTGTTATTGCTCCCCTTTTCTCAGTCCAGGGAAAGATGACACTTTGGTTTACTGGCAGGATATGGTCGTTAAGAAGTCGATCAAGTA
This sequence comes from Candidatus Sericytochromatia bacterium, assembly GCA_036703925.1. Lineage (GTDB taxonomy): Bacteria > Cyanobacteriota > Cyanobacteriia > Leptolyngbyales > Leptolyngbyaceae > Stenomitos. Next base: position 5,100 of record DATNQS010000349.1, on the reverse strand, counting down.
TAACGATGCCCCAGATCCTATTGGTAGACGACGAAGCTGCTCTACGTGAGAGTCTGACCTACACGTTACGAAAAGAAGGTTTTGAAGTCGTAACGGCTGATAGCGGCTCTAGTGCGATTAAGCAGTTTCATCGGCAAGTCCCGGATGTGATTTTGCTGGATCTTATGCTGCCAGAAGTCGATGGCATGGAGGTCTGTTGGCGCATTCGAGCTTTTTCTAATGTGCCGATCGTCATGCTCACCGCTAAAGATCAGGATATAGACAAGGTTCGTGGGTTGGAAGCGGGTGCCGATGATTACATCACGAAACCGTTCAACACACGTGAACTGGTGGCACGCATTCGTACCGTTTTACGTCGTCACAACAACAGCACGCCAGACCTATGAAAGCGATCATGCGCTTGAAGGGGCGTTCCATCCATGCCAAGCTGCTAGCAACCTATATTCTTCTGGTTGGATTGGGCACGTCTTTGATGGCGGGCTACATCCTCTGGTCGTTCTATGCTTATTTCATGCAGGCGCGACAGACTGATCTGTATAACTGGACATCCGCCTTGAGTGAAAGTGTTGCCGATGCGCTGGAAGAACAAAACCTGCAACGCATTAGCGTATTGACGACGCGATATGGTGCGCCCGACAACGTTGCCCTTCGCGTGTTCGATCACCAGGGAAAGTTGCTTTCCACATCTTCCCCTGAAACGGATCAACAGGTGACTAATTGGCTCACCGTATCAGGTATTAGTGATGCGTTACAGAACCGCTCTACCCAAGGCATTGCGAAAGGGCTTCTGACAGCGGACGATCGCCTCTTTATTGCTCGACCGATTACTCGCAACGGCAAGGTCTTAGGGGTTTTGCGTATGTCGCTGACCCTAAAGCAATTTCAGCATCAATTTGCACGTGTGCTTTGGACGGTACTGGTCACGCTGCTACTCACAATCTTGTTGTGTGCCCTTATCAGCGATCGCTTGGCACGTAGCCTTTCTACACCCATTGGAACGATGCGAAACTTTGCCATTCGTCTAGGGGGTGGGCACTTTGGCGATCGACTGGGGATTGATCAGACCGATGAGTTAGGGCAACTAGCGATCGAACTCAATCGCATGAGTGAACGCTTAGCCTCATTAGACCAGGAACGACGAGCTTTTCTGGCAAACGTTTCTCACGAGCTGCGAACACCCATTAGTAATGTTCAGGTGACAGTAGAAGCCCTCAGAAACGGTGCAGCGGATGAACCGGAACTGCGCGATCGCTTCTTTGACACCATTGAGAGTGAAACAAAGCGTCTGTCACGCCTGATTCACGATCTGTTGGATTTGGGTCGTCTAGAAGCGGGAGTGAGCTACTTAGAGCGGCAAACACTCTCACTGCAAGGCTTAATCAATCGGGCAGTGAAAGCAATGGAGCCACGAATGCAAACGAAGGCAGTAAGCGTAAAGCTCGATGTGATGGATTTGCAACTACAAGGTGACTCTGAGCGGCTCTTGCAGGCGCTCCTCAACATTCTGGACAACGCTATTAAACATTCTCAACCGCAGACGCAGCTTTCGATCAGCGGGCAAAGGCAGGGAAAACAGGCCGAAATCATCATTCAAGATCAAGGACCTGGCATTCGTGAACGTGACCTACCGCGCATCTTTGAGCAATTTTATACCACCGATCCATCGCGTCAAGGCAGCGGCAGTGGGTTAGGGTTAGCGATCGCCAAGCGCATTGTTGAAGCTCATGGTGGTTGCATACTCGCCAGTAGTAGCGTTGGGCAGGGGGCAACTTTCACGATCCAGTTACCTCTTTAGCCATCTGCTTTAGTCGTCAACGCGGCTTTTCAAGGATAAAGGTTGCCTCTGAAAGGGGCAGTATGTGGAGCAGCCTCAGACGGTGTGACGGTCACAAGGTGAGTGCTTTTGTTGATCGCGATTTTTGCGAGCCCAAATTGCTCAATGACCCAGGCATTCGTGATCAGATGAGAACTGATTTCAACGGCTCGATACTGGCTTGGCGCGGAAGCAAGGGCGGCTGGCAAGAGGAGTTGATCTGCTAAGTGAGCATCTACAGGCGCACCATTGGCATGAAAGGATAGAAGCGCTTGAGTGGCGATCGCAGCAACTTCTTCAGCAGGTAAGCCGAGTTTGCCGACTGCCCCAAAGCCTGTGCGGATATGCTCATACTCAGCCGTCAAAAACACGCCCGCTCCGGGTCCGACCCCTCGTGCCCGTTGCGGTTGCACCTGTGCTTTGAGTTGCGCTTGCTCTAACAAGTTTTGCGCTCGGTTTGCCATCCGTTGTGGGATGTGGGACGGCAGTTCAGTTGCGATCGCCAATCCTTTGATCTGCTGCAAGGCTCCCCGCTCCAATAACTGCATTGGTTTGAGCGAACCAACTCCACCCCCGTTGCCGCTGATCTGTAAGTCTAACTCACCCCCTCCACGCGGATACCAACCCCAAGCCCCTATGTTTATCGTTGCCTGCACTCCCATTTGCTGCAAGAAGGGTAGATAAACCTGCTCAATATAGGGAGCGGATGGACTCCAGGCAACAAAGGTGCCGCCTTTTAAGGTGACGGTTGATTTGCCCAATGTGAGCGCCAAGGGGAGGAGAACGGTTTGCAGGACTAAGGTTACAGCTCCGGCTGATCCGGTGCCCAATGTTTCCGCTACATCAAAGGTGTACTGCCCAGGTTGGACGGGTTGGCTGGGAATGAATTCTAACTGAGTTGAACCGACGTGATCGCCCGTAACCTCTGCCTTACAAAGCATTGCGGCTGCCCGTACGCCAGTTAAATGTTGGATTGCCAAGCCTGGTTTTGCCCGCTCTGCCCGGATACGATCGATACGGATTGGCTGCCCAATTATCGCCGCTAAACTTAAGCTGGTGCGAAGGATTTGCCCCCCACCTTCTCCGTAGGAACCATCAATATGCAGCATCGTTAACTATCCGAAACCTATCCATTGAGAATCCATTTATCCAGAACCTATATATCTAGAATCACCTGTGCCATCCAGCTCTCATCTGTTTTTTCAAGTTGAAACTGATGCAGTGTGACCGCTTTAACATCAACTCGTTGATGATGTCGATCGCGATCTAATCGTTCTCCCTGAGCGATTGCTTTTAAGTGATAAAGGGCGTCTGTTTGATTAATCTCTACCTGTTGCGCCCGTAACAAGAGCAACTCGCTGTCTTTGTAATAAACAAACTCTTGCAGGAAGTTAAACAACAACAAATCGAGTTCATCATTTTCTAATTGAAACGTACGGGTTTCAGTGAGGGCGATCGCCTCCAGGTTATCAATCATAGTGTTGATGACAGCGTCTCCTGCGGCTTTAAAGACTTCTTCCAAATCATTGCCCCATGCATGGAAAGCAATGTCGGCAGTGGCAAAATCTTCAAGGAAGTTGTAAGGCATGGGGAAGGCAAAGGGCAGAAGGTAGCAGGAGGTATTTTATTTTTGTTGGCAGGATTGGAGGCGATCGCAAATTTCAAGTTTTTGTTGGGTGATCTGCTTGCCAATGAAAACAAGCTCTGTTGTAGAGGGTTCAAACGGTTCTAAATCCCAGCGCCCAGCGACAAAGTTGAACAGGTGGGTTCCTTCAGGAAATTGCACAAACCCTTTGGCTCGATAGACTTCAGGACTTAGGGAATCGACAAAGTGGGTGAAACAGGCGCGATCGTAAACCGCTTGTGATGTGTAGCTAAAGGATTCAAATTCAGGCTGATGATGATGGTGCGGGGCTGCTTGCAAGCGATCGCGCCCAATGCCAAACAGTAAATCGGGGTCAATCTGACAGCGAACTGTGGGAATAATCGAAGCGATTTCGTTGATGGTGTGCAGTTTGTCAGTAATCGTTGCCAATTCTTGCTGGGAAACCAGATCAATTTTGTTGAGCAACAAGATATCTGCCGATTCAATTTGAATCCGGCCAGTATGTCCTACCTGGGGGTACTGCACCATCCCATCAGCATCCATCACTGTAATCACACCATCCAATCGTACCTGGGGCAAACTTTCTTGAATATCAAACACCAAGGCATCTGGTTCTGCGACTCCGGTTGTTTCCACAACAAGGTGGTCTGGGTTGACAGTGGCAATAATCTCATCCACAGCCGCTTCAAATTCCCCTAGTAAGGAACAACAGACACAACCACCGCCCAAATCTGCCATTTCCACATTCTTACCTTGCAGAATTTTCGCATCGATCGCAATTTCACCAAACTCATTCATCAAAATTGCGATCTTGCGCGGTACAGCAGTCAAAATATGCCGCAGTAGCGTGGTTTTGCCACTACCCAGTGGCCCCGTCAGCACCGTTAAAGGAGTGCGTCCTGGCATACGTTACCCCTTCACATTGCCGATCGGCGTTAACTTGGCTACCCGCTGGCTAATGCCTGCTAACTCTGCCGCTTCAATCACCTCATCCACATCTTTATAGGCTCCTCCGGCTTCCTCTGCCAGCCCTGCATAGGAGGTACTGCGGACATAAATCCCCTTTTGCTGCATTTCTTTCTGAAGCTGCTGCCCCTGCCAGGTTTTGCGAGCTTTGGTACGGCTCATGGTGCGTCCGCTGCCATGAGCAGTGCTGAAAAAGGTTTGAGCGCCGGTTGATACGCCTGTCAGCAAGTACGAGCCTGTTTCCATACTGCCACCAATAATCACAGGCTGACCGGTTTCTTGATAACGGAATGGTAGATCACTCATGCCAGGTCCAAAGGCGCGGGTGGCTCCCTTGCGGTGGACGAGCAGCGATCGCTCCTGACCATCCACCATATGCCTTTCCAACTTAGCCGTATTGTGTGACACATCATAAACCATGTGCATTCCCAGATCCTCAGGCGATCGTCCAAATACCTGCGAAAACACTTCTCGAATGCGATGCAAAATTACCTGCCGATTAGCAAACGACATATTGATGCCGCATTTCATGGCAGAAAAGTACGCCTGTCCTTCGGGGGAGTGAAAAGGGGCGCAGGCTAATTCGCGATCGAGAATTTTGATACCATACTTACTGTCCATCACCTTGAGAAAGCTTTGCAGGTAATCTGTAGCGATCTGATGCCCAAACCCACGACTGCCACAGTGGAACATGACCACCACTTGATCGGGGCGG
>DATNQS010000348.1:0-5860 GCA_036703925.1 Candidatus Sericytochromatia bacterium | reverse complement strand
GCTGCTGCCAGCGCTGCCTCAGCAGCCTTGAGAGCCTTTCAAGAGCATCACCATCGATCGCCGCATGCCATCATCGAAGCCACCCACACTGCTTTACGAAGCACTCGCGGGGCTGCACTAGCGATCGCCGAAATTGACTTTGAGCAGCAGTCGGTTCGCTTTGCTGGCGTGGGCAACATCGCGGCTAGCCTTGCCTCCGGCATCGAACACCGCAATCTCATGTCTCACAACGGTACAGTTGGGCATGAGGTGCGCAAAATTCAAGAGTTTACCTATCCCTGGTACACGAATGGACTTTTGATTATGCATTCTGACGGCTTAGGCACTCAGTGGAAGCTCGATCGCTACCCAGGCTTAAGCCACAAACACCCCAGTCTGATCGCAGGCGTGCTCTACCGAGACTTTCATCGCGATCGCGACGATGTGACGGTGTTAGTAGCTAAAGGAAAGGGCGTATGACAACCCTCTTCAAGCTCGTAGTGAACGTCGAACAGGATGTTGTGCAGGCACGGCAGCGAACCCGTGAACTCGCCGAGCAGTTGGGGTTTGAGACTCAAGAGCAGGTGCGCTTGGCAACCGCTGTGTCAGAGCTTGCCCGTAATGCGTTTCAGTATGCGAAAGGCGGAACGGTTGAGTATTACGTGGAGGGAGAGCCTCAGACATTTCTGGTGCGGGTGCAAGACCAGGGTAAGGGCATTCCTCATCTAGCCGACGTTTTAGAGGGACGCTACACCTCATCAACGGGCATGGGAGTGGGTCTCATTGGCACTCGCAGGCTCATGGATTTCTTTGAGATTGAATCGCTGCCAGAACAAGGAACCACGGTAGTAGTGGGCAAACCGTTGCCGAAACGGGCACCAACCTTGACTGATTCACAGTTGCGGCAACTTCGGGAAGCGGTGATGGCACGATCGCCCCAGAATCCCTATGAAGAAGTCCAGCGACAAAACCAAGAACTGCTGCGAACAATGGCAGACCTGCGGAAGCGAGAGGAGGAGCTCACGCAGCTCAATCAAGAATTAGAAGACACCAATCGCGGTGTCGTTGCCCTTTATGCGGAACTAGATGAGAAAGCAAGCTCCTTGCACCAGGCAAACGAACTCAAAACCCGCTTTCTCTCAAACATGAGCCATGAGTTTCGCACACCGCTTAACTCAATCCTGTCGCTCTCTCGTATGCTGCTGGCTCGGATGGATGGCGACTTAACGGCAGAGCAAGAAAAGCAAGTCACCTTCATGCAAAAAGCAGCTAGTGGCTTGTCAGAATTGGTCAACGATCTGCTGGATCTCGCTAAAGTAGAAGCTGGCAAAATTGAGGTGCGTCCGAGTGCGTTTGAGGTCAGCGACTTGTTCGGCACTTTAAGAGGGATGTTGCGCCCCTTATTAGTGGAAGGAACTTCTGTGGCGCTCATCTTTGAGGAACCAGATGGATTGCCAACCCTCTACAGCGACGAGAGCAAAGTCGCTCAAATTCTCAGAAATTTTATCTCCAATGCGATTAAATTCACGGAGCAGGGAGAGGTACGAGTGGCAGCCATGCACACGGGGCAGACGATCGTCCTCTCAGTGTCCGATACAGGCATCGGCTTGACGCTTGAAGATCAGGAACGCATTTTTGAGGACTTTGTCCAAATTGAGTCCTTGTTGCAAAAGCAGGTGAAAGGGACTGGGCTAGGTTTGCCCTTAGCCCGCAAGCTGGCAGAGCTACTGGGTGGCAGTCTTGCAGTTCACAGCCAGCCAGGGCAAGGCTCCACGTTTGCAGTATCGCTGCCGATCGTCTACCCCTACGCCACTGAACTGCCATCTTTGTTGCAACCGATCGCACCGCTGAAAACAGCTCACCTGCCGATTCTTGCGGTTGAAGACCATACTGAAACGCTCTTTATTTATGAAAAGCACCTGCAAGAATCAAGGTATCAACTGATTGCAGCCCGCACTCTAGAGGATGCTCGGAAAGCCATACAGCAACTGCGGCCAGCGGCGATCGTTCTGGATATCCTGCTCGACGGGCAAAATGGCTGGACGTTTCTACGAGAACTTAAAAGCGATGAAGCGACCCGCAGCATTCCGATCTTAGTGATTACTGTGATTGATAACGAAAAACAGGCGCTAGCGCTAGGAGCGGATGCCTTCTTAATTAAGCCTGTAGACCGATTGCCTTTGCTCAGTAAACTGAATAGTCTAGTTCATCAGGGAAAATCTCAAACGCTTTTGCTGATTGATGATGACCCAGCCTATCGGTATGTGGTGAAGCAATTGTTGGCAGATACTCCATTACAAATTTTAGAAGCTGTAAATGGACAAGAGGGTTTTGCCTTGGCAGATGCTGCACAGCCAACCGCTATTCTGCTTGACCTGGAGATGCCAGAAATGAGCGGCTTTGATGTCCTCGATCGACTCAAGCACAATCCCACCACTCAAGCGGTTCCTGTCATTATCTATACTTCGACACAACTGAGTACAGAGGCGCAGAGTCGTCTAACTGCACAAAGTATTGCCATTCTCTCCAAAGAAACGACTGCTCAAGTAGCGACGATGGCTTCACTGCGAGATGCCTTTGTCAAAGCTGGGCTAGTCTTGGAGCCTTAAGGAAAGCGCTATGGCTGAGCCACGGTTGACAATCCTACACGTAGATGACAGCGAAGCCAATCGTTATGTAGTGGCGCGGATTTTGCGAAACGGGGGCTTTACCGTTGTGGAAGCGGCAACCGGAGCCGCAGGTTTAGCCGCGATCGCCCATCATCAACCCGCCCTGGTGATTCTGGATGTGAAACTACCCGACTTAAACGGGTTTGAAGTCTGTCGTCACATCAAGTCCAATCCTGACTCTGCATTTCTACCAGTGCTTCACCTCTCGGCGAGTTTTATTCAAAGCCAGGATAAAGCCGAGGGCTTAGACAGCGGCGCTGATGGCTATCTTGTGCAGCCTGTTGAACCGATCGAACTGCTTGCTACGGTGCGATCGCTGCTACGCATTCGGCGGGCAGAGGAAACAGCGCTGGCTTCAGCACGAGACTGGCAAACGACCTTTGATGCCATCAACGATGGGGTCTGTCTGGTAGACCCAGACGGCAAAGTTATACGTTGCAATCAGGCAATGAGCCAACTTTTTGGCAAACCCTTCAACGAAATTTTGGGGTGTGTTCATCATGAGTTGATGCATGCAGTGTTGGGACTGGGGGACGGCGCCTGCTTTCACCGTGCTCAAGCAACGCACCAGCGTCAAGTTCTCGAACTTCAGGCTAAAGGACGATGGTTTGCCAAAACGATGGATCCAGTGCTGGACGGGCAGGGAACCTTTACCGGTGCCGTTTTCATCCTGGCAGACATTACTGATCGCAAGCAGGCAGAAGCGGCTCTACAAGAAAGTGAAGCGTTAAAGCAACGCATTCTAGAGAGTAGTAAAGACTGCATTAAAGTTTTGACGTTAGATGGACGAATACATTACTTAAACAAGGGCGCGCTACAGCTGCTAGAAGTTGATAATCCTACGTCCTTGCTAGGCGTCGAGTGGTTTAGTTTCTGGCAAGGCGAGGACAAGGACAAGGCAAAGGGAGCGCTCGCCGCTGCCAAAGCAGGTAATAGCGGACAGTTTCAGGGCTTTTGCCTCACAGCAAAGGGCACACTCAAGTGGTGGGATGTAGTAGTGACTCCTGTTCAGGATGCCTTAGGACAGGTTGCACAACTCCTGGTCGTTTCACGCGATATGACCAAGCAAAAGCAAGCGATCGCTGAACGTGAACAACTGCTGATGCGTGAGCAAGAGGCTCGTGAACAAGCTGAGACCGCTAACCGGATCAAAGATGAGTTTTTGGCAGTGCTGTCGCATGAATTGCGATCGCCCCTCAATCCGATTCTGGGCTGGGCAAGAATTCTGCAAACGAGCCAGCAGGACGAAGCCAAAACCCGGTATGCACTTGAGACCATCGAACGGAATGCCAGATTACAAGCCCAACTCATTGAAGACCTGCTTGATGTCTCTCGTATCCTTCAGGGCAAGCTCAGTTTGCATACAGATTCAGTGGGTCTGACGTTTACTATCAAAGCTGCCCTTGAAACTGTGCGGCTTGCGGCTGAGGCAAAAGCGATTCAGATTAATACGGTCTTTGCACCAAACGTTGGGCAGGTATTGGGTGACTCTGGACGGTTGCAACAGGTCGTGTGGAATCTGCTCACCAATGCCGTTAAATTTACCAAACAGGGTGGTCAAGTCGAAGTACGGTTAGAGGAAGTAAGGAGTGGGGAAGGGGAGATGGGAAAGGGAGAAATGCCTTACTCTTTACTCCCTACTTTTCACGCCCCAAATTACGCTCAGATCACTGTTAGCGACACAGGCAAAGGCATTTCCTCTGATTTTTTGCCCCATGTCTTTGACTACTTTCGCCAAGCGGATAGCACAACGACTCGCAGCTTTGGCGGGTTAGGGTTGGGGCTAGCGATCGTGCGTTATTTGGTCGAACTGCATGGCGGCACTGTTCAAGCAGAGAGTCCGGGAGAAGAACAAGGAGCAACCTTTAGAGTCAGGCTACCAATCCTAACAGCTTCTAGCTTGAATCAAGCTGATACGTTGCCTCATGACGACTCAAAGTTTAATCTCAATGGCTTGAAGGTGCTTTTTGTAGACGACGATCGAGATTCGCGAGAGTTGATTGCTGTTTTACTGCAACAGCATGGGGCAAACGTTACTGATGTAGAGTCAGCAAGTGAGGCGCTGAACCATTTGAGACACGCAACCTTTGATTTACTAATTAGTGATATCGGGATGCCCACAATGGACGGCTATGCCTTAGTGCGTCACATTAGAGAACGATCACCTCATCAGGGCGGACAAATCCCTGCTATTGCCCTCACTGCTTATGCGGGAGAAGTCGATCAGCAGCAAGCGATCGCGGCAGGCTTTCAGCAGCACCTTACCAAACCGATTGAGCCAGAGCTACTCATGCAGGCTATTTGGACTTTAATGCAAAGCAATGGCAGAGCCATCAGAGCAAAATCTGGATGAGCCAGAACGTTAGTGGAACTAGATCATTGCCCTAAGGCAACTACCGACAGTGATTTTTATGATGTCGTAAAGATTCAAGAATGCTGTTAAAAAAGCTAGGCTTGGCTGCTTTTCCATCTAGAGCCAGGTTGGCAAGCATGATGATTTGGTAATTGGTCGCTCAGCTAACTTCCTCTACTGCAATATCGCAGAGCGAGTCTTCCGAGCGACGCGAATGCACCTCAGTGCCGTTTATGGCACTACACACTGCGATTACTGCTATCTGTTAGCAGCATAAGACTACTAAATTCTTAGGAAATCAATCTTTGTTGATTCCTATGCAGAGGCTTGACAACAGTTACTAACTTAAGCTTCTTGCCACATTTCAGAGATTTTACCAGGCAGAAACTCAGCTACTTCCTGAACTCGCTCCTGTGATAGTTCATCCTTTGTCGCTGAGAAGACTGCTTTGATAATTGTTTCTGCATCGGCTCCCGGCAGATTGCCTTCTTGCCTTAGGCGCACTAAAAAATTATCAGGGCTGATATGCAAGTTTGGACGAATGTGGCTGAGGAAGCTTACTAACGGATTCGTATCTTTCCAAAGGTCTTCCACTTTGTCAGGGGCTTTTTCATCTAGTTCATCGGCAACGCGATCGATCGCCTCATTGCTCATTACGTCTCGCATCGTTCGATATACCACTTCCGTAGCGTTACGTGCTTCTTTCAAATCTTTCAAATTGCCCTGCGTTCTAACTTTCTCTAGAAAATCTTGATACGTTTCCATGTAAAGCTCCAGTAAGTTGTAAATTCTTTGGCGCTCAAGCTATCTGTAAAGCAACCTTTAGCATCTTAATGTTGGCTGCTTGAAAATATGTCGA
>DATNQS010000347.1:0-1522 GCA_036703925.1 Candidatus Sericytochromatia bacterium | reverse complement strand
ACACAAAAACGCCCTGAAGTGGGACGTTAGTGATCGCATCGGCGATCGATTTATTCTCTAGCAATGTGGCGATCGCATTAGCGTTAAGTTCTACCCCAGACATAGGCTGCCGATACAGAGGAGTGTCTGCGAAGGGTGCAGCATGGAAGTCTTGTGACAAACTAAAGGTGGGCCCAATGAGCACAATCTTGTCTTTGAACGCACCACTTTTTACCAGCGTCTCCCAAGTGCCAGGATCAAGCACTTGCCAAAAAGATATCTGCTTGAAAGTGCCAGCGGGCCCATAGAAAAAGATATTCTCGCCCTGCGGCGCTGGATACAGAAGCTGAGACGTTCGCATCGTGGCTTCTGCGAATGACGGCATCGCGGTTTGTGAACCAATCAACCACTCTGGAGGTGGTTTGAAGTCGTTCGTTTGCGCCATCTGTCGTGCAAATTGACTACCCAAGCGATGAACTCGGCTATTTGGCTCAAGCAAATAATTAATCAAGCCAACCGACATTGGCTTTGTCTGAAACATCTCATGTGGTCCCAAGAGTTGCGTCAGCGGACCTTGCAACGTGTTGGTCTCTTCGTATAGGGCTGCCAGTGTAACTCGTCCTGCGTGCCGCTGTAATGCTTGTAAAAAGGCACGATCACCATCAGCACTGCTACTAGGAGAATCAAAAATTAAATCGATCGTCACTGAACGCGCACCTGCTGCCATCAAACGGTCGATCGCACGGGCATAAGCGACTCGATTCCAGGGCCATCTCTGCAATGGCTCTAAAAACGCATACTTTTTGGGGTCATCCCTATAAAAGCTTGTCCCCTGAGCAATTGACTCTTCGTCAATCGTCAGGATAACTACATCCTCCGGCGGAGCCACTGGACCACGTAATTCAAAGAACAGCGTTTGTACCTGCCGCTCTAGCAGGTGGTTTAAATTGGCCTGGCTGGCAGTTAGTAGAGCAGCGGCGATCGCCAGTGCGCCTACTGCAAAATGCCCGAAACCACCTGGTTCTGACGTGTGCAGTCGAGATTTCAGTGTGTTGGTTAAGCGCTTAGTTGTTGAAGGAGTCTTAATAGTCAGCGGTTCTGTTTTGGGTAGCGGCAGTTTTCTAGCCATCTTCAGGTTTACATGAGGGACTTTCAAGCAACACACCCAATCGACAAATACAACCGAACAGACAATGGAGAGCACTACTCCAATTTAGATCAGTCTTAACTCATTAATGGCTACCGCTGGTGATTTAAGCAGCCAGCAGCAGAGTGAAATTTAGAGCTGAGACATAACTGCCATACTTGGCTTCCCAGAGAATAAGCTAAAAGTTCAGGCTCAATAACAGGGTTGCATCATGAAGAAATGGACGGAGGTTGGATTTCCATACGATGCTCTGAATGTAAGTTTATGCATCTTCGTAAAAACAGCAAGCACAGAGGTAAACAAAATTCGCCTCTATATCGCTGGCAGACATCAAGGACGTGCTCACTCATACTGCTGGCAAAAGCTACATGAATGCAGTTAAACAGGTGTTTTTTC
>DATNQS010000346.1:0-5327 GCA_036703925.1 Candidatus Sericytochromatia bacterium | reverse complement strand
TTTGCGATCGACTTTGGTGCGGCATCTCTATTAAGTACTCTGGGTGGAGCCAGCGCTATTATTCCTCTCTTTCTCTTGAGCTGGTATGGGCTACGGGTCATTCTTGTTGTCAAAAACCAGGGGCAAAGTTTAGGACGGTGGGCGCTGGATATGAAGGTGCTTGACCCCAAGTATCGGGCTTTGCCAGGTTTGGTTGAGCTAACCAAACGAGAAGCACTGACAGGTGGCGGTAGCCTGTTACTACTACTTGGTATTGTGAATCTCAGCCCCACCAATGGCTTAATTTTGATTGCACCAATCCCGTTGCTGGTGGATTGTGGTTTGGCATTTCTAGATAACGAGTTTCGGCAGGCATGGCACGATCGCATTGCCCGCACGGTAGTGATTCAGACCCGCCGGGGCTACTCACTCGACATCAAGCTTAAAAAGATGTTTGATCAAGTGAGCGATCGTGTGAAATAATGGGTGTTTGTGTATATTTCGTCCTTCTTCACTGATTTGTAGGATTATGGCTAAGGGTAAAGGTGTTCGCATTGTAATTACGCTGGAATGTACCGAGTGTCGCACCAATCCCGACAAGCGATCGCCGGGGGTCTCCCGCTACACATCCACCAAAAATCGTCGCAATACCACTGCACGGATTGAGCTAAACAAGTTCTGTCCTCACTGCAATGGGCATAAGGTTCATAAAGAGATCAAGTAAGTCGCTATCGATAGCGTCTGGTCGGCAGTCCGAATTACTATGACGCTGACCCTTACTAACCCTGCAATTTACTGACCACCGACTACCGATCAACTACCATGACTTACTTCCGTCGCCGGGTTTCGCCCGTCAAGCCCGAAGATCCCATTGATTACAAAGATGTTGATCTGCTCCGCAAATTTATTACCGAGCGCGGTAAAATCTTGCCACGCCGGATCACAGGTCTGACTGCCAAACAGCAGCGTGCGCTCACACAGTCCATTAAGCGTGCGCGCATCATCGCCTTATTGCCCTTCGTGAACCAGGAAGGGTAGGTTAAGGAATAGGGTATAGGGTTCAGGTCTTTTAAGGTTTAGCTTCGGCGACTTGAAGATTTTGTTTCACTCTCTTCACCTGCATCCTGTACCCAGTCTTAACCGTATACCCCCATACTTTGATGGAGAAGGGCACCCTTGTTGAATTTCGTTTTGGCAGTGAGCGTCGCCTTGCTGTTGTAGAGCGTCCAGAAGGCAAAAAACACTGGATTGCCACGGACGATCGCGGTCAGTCACACACGCTTCACCCCCGTCAAATCACTTACGAAGTGGGGGGGACGTATAAGCCAACAGATATTACCCCTTTCTTGAAGGCAATTCAGCCTTACCTAGACCCGTCTAACCTGGAAATTGCCTGGGAGCTTCTGGCAGAAGACGGTGAAGCTGCTGATCCAGCGAAAATGGCACTATTGCTTTTCTCGGACCAAACGCCACCTCTAAGCTACGCCGCTCATTGTTTGCTGAGTGACGATAAGCTCTACTTCAAGCTGAAAGGCGATCGCTACGAGCCTCGCCCTCAAGCTCAGGTGTCAGAGCTGAAGCATCAGTTAGAAATGGAGGCGCAACGGCAGCAGGAGTGGCAGGGCTTTTTAACACGGGTAGAAGAGTCTTTGGCAGGGAAGCCTGTCGAATGGCAGCATAGCGATCGCCCTCGTCTGGATGCCCTTGAGCGCTTTGCTACGTTTGGTGAAGAAGCGACCCACCGCGCACCCGCTTTGGAAACCTTGTTACACTTGAAGCGATCTGAGACATCTCAGGCTGCGTTTCAATTACTGGTCGAGATGGGGCTGTGGAGTGCCCATGAGAACTTGGCGTTGCGGCGTAGCCAGATTCCAGTTCACTTTCCTCCCAGGGTATTGGATGTGGCACATCATTGTTTGACCTCTCTGCCGCCTGACCTCAACGCCGATCGCTTAGATTTAACTCATCTCAAGGTCTATACCATTGATGATGAAAGCACGCTTGAGATCGATGATGGTCTCAGTCTGGAATATCTTGAAGACGGTGGGCAGCGATTGTGGATTCACATTGCCGACCCAACTCGCTGGCTGTTACCTGGTGATGAACTAGATTTAGAAGCCCGTCGCCGCATCACAACGCTGTACCTGCCAACAGGCATGATTTCGATGTTTCCGGCAGAGCTAGCCACTGGACCGATGAGCTTGGTACAGGGGCAGGTGTGCTGTGCGCTGAGTTTTAGCGTCATTTTGAGTCCAGAAGGCGCGGTTCAGGACTACAGCATTTATGCCAGTCTCATTAAGGCAACGTATCGCCTTACCTATGATGATGTGGATGAAATGTTGGAGCTTGGTGTACAGGCAGAGTCAGAATTAGAGGCGATCGCACAGTGGGCAAAACGCCGCCAAACCTGGCGACAGTCCCAAGGTGCCATCAGCATTCATATGCCAGAGTCGTCTATTAAAGTCTATAACGACGAAATTACAATTCAGGTATTGAACGATTCAATGGCACGCCAGTTGGTAGCCGAGATGATGATTCTCGCTGGTGAAGTTGCTGCTCGTTATGGACAGGCGCACAATTTGCCCATTCCTTTCCGCAATCAACCCCAGCCAGAATTACCGTCTGAAGAAGAGTTACTGCAACTGCCATCAGGTCCAGTGCGCTCGTGCGCGATTCGGCGATGTATGCCCCGTAGTGAACTTAGTATTACTCCAGCTCGCCACGCAAGCTTAGGATTAGATACGTATACTCAAGTCACGTCACCCATCCGGCGCTATAGCGATCTGCTATCGCATTTTCAGATTAAGGCGCATCTTCGTGGCGCCCCCCTTCCCTTCTCCGCTGAAGCTGTAAAGGAGCTAATCCTTAGCATTAGCTCCGCTGCCTACGAGGCTGTTCTTGTGGAACGTCAAACAAACCGCTACTGGGGGCTTGAGTTCCTACGGCGCAATGCGGATGAAATTTGGGATGCCCTCATGCTGCGCTGGCTAAGAGAACATGAAAATCTTGGGCTGGTGCTGCTAGAAGATCTGGGTATGGAGCTACCAATGCGTTTTACCCGACCTGTCACTCCGGGCGATCGCCTTGAGCTTAGAGTTAGCCATGCCGATCCTCGTCAGGACATTATTCATTTTCAAGAAATGACGTATCAGGAAGCGCAGGCAAAAAGTTAGAAGGTAGGCAGCTGGTGGCTTTCTAGCCCGTCATCCTACTGCCTCTTACCGACAACTGGCTGCCCGTCTACCCCACCTGTGTCTCTTGGTAAACAGGTTTATGTACCCCAAAACCAGAGATGAAGAACTCAAAGCGGGTATAGCTCAACTCTACTAAATCGCCATCGTTTAACAACCGTTGCTCTAAAGCAGCCAAGCGTCGACCGTTGACGAATGTGCCATTGCTACTGCCGACGTCCATAATATAAAAACCGCGATCGGGACAATGCCCAATCACCGCATGACAGCGAGAAATAGATGAGCTTTTAATCGAAATCGCACACGTACTGTTGCGGCCAATCAACCAGCTTGCGCCGACTGATGTCACTTGAGTTGCACGATCGTCCGGTAGATTAGTGGTTAAAAAAGCAGTACGACCCGTACTGACTGCCTGAATATAGAAAGAACTAACTTCACAACGGCTAGAAGCATTTAGAACAGGTTCAATAATGGTTGAGACTTGACTGAGATTTGGACCGCAGTCGTCAAGCAAGCATTGAGAGAGAGACGGATTTTTCTCCAAAAAATTAAGAGTGCGTCGATCAGAGTCACTGGAGGGCTTCAGATTCAACATAATTCCTATCTAGATTAAACAACTTCTTTGCGAAAATAGTTAAAAGCCTGAGCCGTCTACCACTTGAAGCACTGATTACGACAGAGCAACTATTACAGCAGTAGTCAACGATCAGGGGGAACACAGGCAATACGAAAACTCCGAGACTGAGATGCTTACTTTCTATTTAGTTACAGACTATTTAGTTGCAAAAGGCTGTGCGTAAATGATGTAGTCTATAGCACTGCCATCCTGGGTTTTTGACTATGCTCTACAGTTGATGTTGCCTCCTCAACTTCGATTGGTATCGACCCTGAATCCTAATCAACAAACGCAGTTGTAGCTGCTGGGCTTCTGGTGGTATCACCCTTAGGGGGGATGTACCTCGCTATGTAGACTAAACAACACAGTCGAAGCTGATGACAACCGTGAACTAAAACAACTTGTCAGATGCTTTACATAGCTACGTAGGTTTACAGATCTTCTTGAAGGTGATGTTAATTTTTCTTTGTATAGAATTAAATTCGAATGCTTTTGTAAAGCTTTAATAAGAGAAGATGCTGAAAAACGCCCTATACGCTTGGAGCGTCAGTGATAGCACTGCCTGCACTCATACCTCACGAACTATTAGGAGTAGGTTAAAGAGGACGATCGTTCGTAGCGTCCCAGATTGGAACACTCGCGCTATGACATCAACGCAGTGGATCGCTTGTTTCCTATCCCATAGGGTAGCTTTGCAGGCTTTTTGAGAAAGTTGTATACAGCGTGTCAGTAATATTACGGTCATGCCTTAGGAAAGGTGATGTTTAAGCCAGAAGGCAAGTAACGGCATCGTGATGCGATAACCGTAGTCTGGTCCATAAACAAGACCTTTTTGTTCCAGGCTGGCTAGAGCGCCCTGAAGCCCGCCGCCTCTCGACAGCTTGTGTTTCTGAATATACTCCCGTGAGTGCGGGCTGTCTGTGGGGTCAAGCGCTAAACTTTCAAGCACCCGTACCTGGCTAGGTGGCAGCAGCAAGATGAGTGATTCAAAGGTCAAGGATAAATCTTCCACCAGTGCTAGCGTGCTGCGGTAAACATGGTGAGGATAAATTGTGTGGGCTTTGAGCTGTTTTAAGGCTGTCTGGTCAGTGCTAGAAGTCCCTGCTGAAATGCGCCCATTCTCAAACATATGGTGATCGAGCCAAAGACGACGTGCAAGGGCGATCGCGTCTCCCACATGCCCTTGCACAACGGTCAGAAATAGTTCCAGAGCCTCACTTTCAGGTTCAAACTGTAGCCCTTCGGTGGCCATTGCTGCCACAATCCAAGGGCGCAAGGTTGCATCCTCGAGTGGACCCAGGAAGACAACCTGCACCTTGCTGTCTTGCACCCAGCTCTCAGCTACGGTGGCTATGAGGGCGTAGCTTACCTGTGTCTGCTGCTGAATTTCTTGCTGCAGGTAGCGCTGCCACTTGCCTGACCGATCCCAGGAACGAATATGGGCAAAGTTGAGAAAAACAAGTACCACACGGCAGCCAAGTCCTTCTGCCATTGCTTGTGGCAGCGCCAGCAGACTTTGAAACAGTAGCCATTCATCCTTT
>DATNQS010000345.1:0-1655 GCA_036703925.1 Candidatus Sericytochromatia bacterium | reverse complement strand
ATTTCAACGTGGGTAGTGTCTAGGGGCATTTCCATGCGTGCGATCGCTAACCGCTGCCGTTCTGCCTGCGGGTAACCACCCCACGCTACAAACTGCACCTCTGATAAACGACCAAAGATCTGCTGGATATCAGCAATTTCGGGTGGCGACAGAAAATCAGTCTGTACCACGTCCCAGGTTTTGATTGCCTGGTCTGCCTGATCGATCGCCCGCGCTACGACCTCTCGATTCTCAATGCCTTTTAGTAATTCTTCCCTGGGCAACATAGTAGCTTCGATCGCGAAAAGTCTATTCTAGCGAGCGACAGCAGGCATAACTGCTTACTGGGTCGTCAGCGCTTTGAAACTATACTGTTGTGCAGATTTTATGGCTGGCTAGATTCGTTAAAACGAAGAGTAAGTTACCCCTTATTTCTAAGCATTAGATGCAGCTTAAGGCTCGAAAACGATCGATTCAAAAACACATTAAAGCGGTTGTTACCGCTGACCCGATCGCTTCTGCCGAGGCGATCGGTTTGCGATACGTGACCGATGACATACCGGGAATACAGCGGAAACGCGCTGGCAAAAAGGGATTTGCTTACATTGATACCAATGGCGATCGTATTCGTGACCCAGATGAGATTCGCCGTATTGACGCACTGGCAATTCCGCCCGCCTACAAAAATGTGTGGATTTGTCCCTTTGCCAATGGGCATTTGCAGGCAACCGGACGCGATGCCAAAGGGCGCAAGCAGTATCGTTATCATCCTTTGTGGCGATCGATTCGCGACCAAAGCAAATTCACTCGTATGCTGGTGTTTAGCCAATCGCTACCGCAAATTCGGCAACGACTAGAGCATGATTTATCCTTACCTGGGCTACCAAAGGAGAAAGTGCTGGCGGCAATCCTTCGCTTAATGGAATTGACTCGCGTTCGCGTTGGCAATGAAGAATATGCTCGTTCTAATCAATCCTATGGTTTGACCACACTGCGCGATGAGCACGTTGATATTAAAGGCTCCAAAATTCAATTTCACTTTCGAGGCAAAAGTGGTGTTGAACATGAGATTGAGCTTGCTGATAAACGCCTCGCCAAAATCGTCAAGCGCTGTCAGGATATTCCTGGTCAGGAGCTCTTTCAGTACCGTGATGCGGCTGGAGAGTATCAGGCGATCGACTCTGGTGATGTCAACGCTTATTTAAGAGCCATTACTGAACAAGACTTTACGGCAAAGGATTTCCGCACATGGGCTGGCACTGTACTAGCCGCAGCTGAACTGGCAGAGATTGGTACGTTTACATCCGAAACGGGTGCTAAAAAAAATATTGTTCAGGCGATTAAAACGGTTGCTTCCTACCTGAGAAACCGTCCTGCAACCTGTCGGAAATACTACATTCATCCAGCGATATTAGACGCATACATGGATGAGTCCTTGCATCAGATCATGGAGGAACATGCTGCAACGATCGTTGAACAAAGTCATGCGCTTAAACCTGAAGAACTAGCTGTCGTAGCAATGCTAGAACAACAGTTAATGCAAGAGTTGCAGCAAAAAGTAGTGGCTTAAGCGCTATCAATTTGAGTCACATCAACTTGAACACGCTTTGTTCTGGACGTTACGCCTGACTTGATACGGAGATTCGCTGTTGTTACATCCAATGTTCCACCAGCAA
>DATNQS010000344.1:0-5789 GCA_036703925.1 Candidatus Sericytochromatia bacterium | reverse complement strand
CGCAACGTCCCCGGCGAAGCCACCAAAAAGACCATTCGCCTGGTAGACTTCTCAACTCCTGGCAATAACACCTTTACAATTACCAATCAATTCAAAGTCAAGGCACAGCAGTCCCGTATTGCGGATATCGTTGTCTTTCTCAATGGCATTCCCGTTGTCGTGCTGGAGGCAAAACGCCCCTTTGCATCCAAAGACAAAACCGGGGAAGCCTTCGACCAGATCAAACAATACGAACGCGATATTCCACGCCTGTTCCACGCCAACCTATTCAACCTGATCACCGATGGCATCTGCGTTCTCTACGGCACGACAGGCGCTGATTCCAAAGCCTGGGCAGACTGGAAAGACCCCTACCCCAAGCAAAATAGCGACTTTAGCAACAGTCTGGAGAAGGGCTTGTGGTGCCTGCTAGAGCCAGAGCGGTTACTCGACCTGCTGGCACACTTCATCGTCTTCGAGAAACGCGAACAAACGGTAACCAAAAAGCTCTGCCGCTATCAGCAGTTTCGCGCCGTGAACAAAATCGTCCAACGGGTGCTGGAACATCCCCCTGCGGCTGCCGTTGCTGACCCTAACCCCAACCGCAAAGGCTTAATCTGGCACACTCAGGGTTCCGGCAAATCTCTGACAATGGCGTTTGCCACCCTCAAACTCAAGACCCACCGCACCCTTCAAGCCCCCGTTCTGGCGAATCCTAATATTCTGGTGCTGACCGATCGCATCGATCTGGATGACCAGATTGCTCGCACGTTTGAAGCCTGCGGCTTACCCAACCCCCGTCAAATTCAAAACGCACAGGCATTACAGGCTGCCATCCATACCACAACGGTCGGGCTGACCTTACTCTCCACTATCTTTAAGTTTGAAGGGTCAGCCGTGGAAGTGCCCAACAGCCACAACTGGATTGTGCTGGTAGACGAATGCCACCGCACTCAGGAAAAAGACCTGGGCGCATACCTGCGAAAAACCCTCGAACACGCCTGCTTCTTTGGCTTTACCGGCACCCCCATCAAAAAGACCGACAAAGACACCTACAAAAATTTCAGCCCACCTAATGAAGGCTACCTCGATCGCTACAGCATTGATGATGCCGTTGCCGATGGTGCCACCGTGCCGATCCGCTACACCAGCCGCATGACCAAATGGCAGATCGAGCCAGACAAACTGGATATCTTGTTCGACAACTGGTTTGCTGCCGAACCGGAAGACGTGGTGAATCGCATCAAGCAACGCGGCATTACGATCGAAGACCTGGCAAAACATCGTCAGCGTATCAATCTGCTTGCCTACGATATCTGGACTCACTTCCTCACTCATGCCGTCCCCGAAGGCTTCCGCGCTCAAATTGTCGCCATCGATCGGGAAGCCATCATCCTCTACAAACGGGCACTGGACCCTATCATCACCAAACACCTGGAAAAACAAGGCATTCCACCCGACCAAGCTAGGGAATGGGCAGCCCAGATGACGGTGCCCATCTACTCCTCCAATCAGGAAGACGGCAAACCCAGCGAAAACCTTTACACCAACCAACTGCGGCAGGACTTAAAACGCTACACCTTACAGGACTCCGCCGAAAAAGCCGCTATTGGCAAGTTCACAGGCGAGGATGCTGAGTACGAAGCCAGGGTAAGCCGGGGAGAAGCCCCACCCGTTTATATTTTGATCGTCTGCAACAAGCTATTGACCGGGTTTGATGCGCCTCGTGAAAGCGTTATGTATCTGGACAGTGCCCTGAAGGAACACAGTCTCTTGCAGGCGATCGCCCGCACCAACCGCACCTGTGGACCGTATAAAGAATTTGGCTTAATCGTAGACTACATCGGCATTACCCGCCATCTCACCGATGCCCTGGCATCCTACCGACAGGCAGATATCCAGAATGCGTTAGTAGACCTGGAGGTTGAACGGGCACGCCTCAAGGATGCATACGCTGAAGTCCAGCCTTACCTGGATGCCATTCCTCGTCACACCAACAATCTGCGGCAGGAATACGAAGCCCTGGTCACTCATCTGGGTAGCGAAGATGAGTGGTTTCTGTTTCACCGCAAAGCCAAAGCCTTTATCAAAGCCTATGATGCGCTGAGTCCCGATCCGTTTGTTCTCGATTATCGAGAGGATCTAAAGTGGGTGGCTAGTTTTCTCCACTTTGGTATCCTCACCTTCGAGAAACGCGAACCGTCTCTCAACCGCGATGTCAGCGCCAAAATCCGCGACATGCTGGAGGAACACCTCCATGTGACAGGTATTGCTACCCTTTGTAAACTTCACAACCTGACCGATCTAGCCTTCTGGCAAGATTTCACTCTCGCCCATGAGGACAACCCAGACATGCAGTTACTCCAGGTTGCGGCTGTGCGTAAGACCGCCGAACTCAAAAAGATTCTGCGACAGAAGGTTGATGAAAACCCACTGCAATACGGTCCGTTCTCAGAGCAGGTCAGGGAAGCCATTCGCCGCTTTGAGGAGGGACAGGTTCAAGCAGCCGAACTGCTCAAACATTATGAGCAGACCGTTCGCAAGCTTCAAGCCGAAGAAACCGCTCATCGCACCACCGGCTTAGACCCCAAAACCTACGGTGTCTTCAAAATTCTGGAGGCGTTCAAACCGTCTTCAGCACCGAGCAGCAGTAGTCGAGTCCGAGAAAAGATAGAACCAGAACAGGGTTATAAGGTTGATGCTACTGAAGAAGCTGACCCATTAGAAGCAGCAGCTAAGGCGATCGCCGCTCTCTACACCAGCAACGATACTGCCCCGCCCGGTTGGCATTTGAAGGAGCAGCTCCGCAAATCACTGCGGCAACAAGTCCGCGCCATTGTTTTTAACCTGGGATTGGTGAACTGGAAAGAGATTCCAGGTAAAGTTGACGAGTATGCGATTAAGCACTACATCAGGCTCTGACTCTACCGCTCTTATGCCGACTCTCGAAGTGGGTCAAACCAGTATTCCTTACACGGTGCGTCATAGTGCCCGTGCCAAAACCCTTCAGATGGTTGTTACGTCTGCTTCGGTAGAAGTTGTTGCGCCAGAGGACACCTCATCAGACCAGATCACAAACTTCCTGGACAACAAACGTCGCTGGTTGTTCAATGCCGTAGAAGATTGTCGCGCTGAAGCAACCCAAAGCAGCCTAGAACGCTACGTCAGTGGAGCAAAACTGCTCTATCGTGGTCGTCGCCTGATGCTGCAGGTCGAGCCAGCGGCGATCAAAGACGTTTCCATCACCTGCAAAAGCCGCTTTCACATTCAAGTGCCTCGCAACCTTGAGGGAGACGCACGACAGCAGGCGATCGCCACCGCGCTTGACACTTGGATGCGCGATCGTGCCTTTTACGATGCCCAACGACTAACGCGCTTCTACGCCCGCAAACTCAACGTTACCCCCAAAGCAATCAGAGTCAGTGAGCAAAAGCACGTTTGGGCAACCTGCGGCAAAAATAAGGTCATCCGCATTAACTGGCAGTTAGTACAGGCTCCCCTGGCGGCAATGGAATACGTTGTCGCCCATGAGGTGACTCATTTAGTTCATCGTCACCACAATGACTCATTTTGGACCATGCTGGGGACAATCATGCCCAACTGGAAAGAGCGCAAAATGCTGCTGGAGTCCTGGGAACGAGCAAATGAGATGGGAAAATAGTAGGTCAGTAAAAGCTTGATTAATTAAAATCTAAATTAATAAAAAGCTAATTTTAGGTATTAGGCTATTGCTAAATTAGTCGGTTTATTCAAAAATTAATTACCCATTAGCGACAGCCAAGATGCTAACCATTGCGATCGCCTCTCTCAGCGGCGGGCAGGGCAAGACCACCGCTGCTCTCATGCTGGGTCGTCTGCTCTCGCGCCAGGGCTACCCGACTCTGTTGGTTGACGCTGACCCACAGCACAATCTGACTACCTACATGGATCTAGAACTCCAGGCTAATCAGCCCACATTGCTAGAGTTCTTGAAAAAAACCGTTTCGGCAGAAGATAGCATTTACCCCAGCGAAGGAAACGACAATCTCTTTCTCATTCCTGCTGATGACCAGCTCGATACCGTTCAAGACTACCTTTCTAACAGTGGTGTCGGTGCAACGTTGCTAAAGCGTCGCCTTGAGCCGATCGCTGACGCGTTCAAAGTTTGCATCATTGATGCTCCACCTCAGCGATCGCAAATCTGTCTCACTGTCCTCGGTGCTGCGGATATCCTGATCATTCCTGCTGAAGCCTCTGTGAAAGGCTATGGCTCTTTGGTAAGAACGCTGGATTTACTACGAAACCTTCAGGATGTTGGTGCAACAGAGGCTCAAGTAATGGGAATCCTACCTTTCCGCGATCGTTGGGTTGGCAATTCCCAAACCCAGGAAAGCCGTGCAGCCGTTGAGGGCATGCGCGAAGAGGTCGGCGAAGAGTGGGTTTTACCCTCCATTCGAGAATCCGAACGGTACAAACAAGCCATCAACCGACGCTCCACTCTGAGCGACATGGGCTACACCGAATTGGAATATCCCTTCGAGGTGCTAATCGACAAAATTAGCAAGCTCATAAAGAAACAAAAAATGAAAAGCTAATTTTAACTTTTTAGCTTTTTATTAAAGAACGGCGCATTTCAGTTGCTCGACTGAATCAAAGTGATAAGATGGCGAGATGTAAAAGCTAAAATTAGCCTTTTAATTTTTTTGCCTTTAATAAATCTCTAATTTTAGCTTCAACTAGTTGTCCCAATCTTTTCTAGCAGCCATGTCTGATAGCGTTCTAGACCGAATCCGCCAAAACCGTCAGCGTCCAGCCGTTCCCACTAGAGACGATACACTCATCAGCAGAGTGCAACAGTCAGATCTGCCTCAAAGTCTTGAAGCCGTAGAACCTCCACCGGAAGCAAAGGTATCTGCTGCTGCGCTTTTACCTAACGATCCTTTAGAGGATCTGAAGGCAGAGCTGGCAAACGTTCCAGAAACAAACCGCCACTCGGCGATTGTTCTGGAAAAGGAGCTTGATCAAAGCTTGACGCGCTATTGCAAAGATAATCGCATCACCATTGAGGTGTTTCTCGAAGCTGCATGGGTTCAAGCCATCTCTAACCCAGAAGTGATGGAGGGAATTCTTGCGGAAGCCAAGCGCCGCTACGCCGAACGCAAACAGGCAGGTAAGCTCCGGCGACTCATCACCATGCTGGAAGGCAAGTCATAAGAGCTATCTATAGAAGTTGAGCAATCTGTGGTTGAAGACACACAAGAAAATTTCCCAGCCGAGGGGCAGCAAAGCCTTATTGAGGAAGATACCTCCCTGACTGCATACACGGCAATTTTGACTGAAATTTTGACATTAACCAAGGCAGCTCGTCATGCAGCAGCTCGATCGGTGAATTCCATCATGACGGCAACCTATTGGGAAATTGGACGACGCGTTATTGAATATGAGCAGGGCGGAGCACAGCGCGCGGGGTATGGTGAGTACCTCATGAAGCGTTTGGCCGCAGATTTAACAACTCAATTGGGAAGAGGGTTTTCTCAACGCAACCTGGAACAAATGCGACGGTTTTACCAACTCTGGCAGATTCCGCAGACACCGTCTGCGGAATCTAGAGATGATTCTGCTTCCAATCGCTTTCCCCTCCCTTGGTCCCACTACGTTAAATTGATGTCCATCAAAACTCCAAAGGCACGGGCATTCTATGAGACAGAGTCCCTCCGCAATGGCTGGTCACTACGCCAACTGGAACGACAAATCAATACTCAGTTTTACGAACGCACTCTTTTGTCCCGCAATAAAGCATCCATGCTGGAATCTGGGGCAAAACAAAGTCC
>DATNQS010000343.1:0-8062 GCA_036703925.1 Candidatus Sericytochromatia bacterium | reverse complement strand
AAGTGACACATAAATAGAGCACTTCCAAAAGGAAAATCCCCTAGTGTAATCGCATACCTAAGGTAGGAAGGCTATGAACTCTCGCATACATCAGGGTCGGCAGCACAGTGTTAACCTGTCCGTCCGACATAATGCCTCAGTGATCACGAAACCTCGCTGCAAGCGCAGTCTACAGAGCAAGCAAAGTGCGTCCGAGCAATCTGGGGCAAGTGCTGCGTCCCCTAGTTTGGCTGAACAGAGTGTTTTGCTTCGTGAGGAAGCTTTCTGTGAAATCCAGCAAGGCAACTATGCAGCCGCGATCGCCCTCCTCAGCTTACTCATCGATCGCAATCCTGATAGTCCCAGCAGCGTCAATGACTATAACAATCGGGGACTGCTGTACTTTCAAACGGGGCATTTTGCTGCTGCTCTGGCTGACTATAACCAGGCACTGCAACTAAACCCCGAACTGGCGAAAATCTATAATAATCGTGCGAACTGTTACGCCTCAATGGGGCGACCAATGGAAGCACTCTTTGACTATGAAACGGCACTTGATCTCAACCCCGCAAACATTCATGCCCGTATGAACCAGGGTATTACCTTCTGTGAGCTAGAGATGTACGATCAAGCGATCGAAAACTTTGACCTTGCCCTCCAATTTGATCAGATGCGATGTGGTGGTGCTACGGCAACGGGAGTTTCGATCGCGAGTCACATTTATGCCCAGCGCGGTCGTACGTCTCATTTAGCTGGTGATTGGAACTATGCCATTACCGACTACCGCCGTGCCCTTGCTGCCCTCTCACCCACCGATAGCCTACTGCTAGACGTATCGCACCACCTGCGGCTGCAAGTTGAACTTTGGCTGGACGACCTTCTCGATCCCCTCTCTGACATACAGGACTAAGGGATGCTTGCTGCGACTTAAAGGGGTCTTACTACTGCAACTCTGCTGTGCATCTACCTTGCCAGGTATAGAGCTTGCTGCTCGTCAAACTATTGTCCGCCCGGACGTTGGAACACAATGCGACGCTGCTGAGTACCGATACGATTACTCTGAGCTTGCATATTAGCGTCTGCCTGATACGGATCAAAATACTGTTTAAATTTCTTTTGGGTGCGTTCTACCCGTTCTCCAGTCGCTGCTATTGTAACTTGCAGTTCTTGCAACTTAGCAGCCTGAGATGCGCGATAGGGTAAAAGCTGCGCTAACGCACCGATCGCCACTGCCGATAAAACGACATTAACTGACAGCTTTACAGTGGTCTCGATGAGAACAGCACGATAGGGGCGCTGTTTTGCCTTCGTTTTCTGGCGAGGAACCGTCCGGAGGGGGCGCTGTGGCTGTGGCGGAAGGGAGGACGGTTTCAGTGCGTGCATGATAGTTCAGTCCGGTCTAAGCGACAAACAGTAGAGCAATCCTTGACATAGGTCTATAGCTTAGTCGCAATCACAGTAAAACGATCACGCTATCTTTCTAAAGCATAAGTCCCGCAGCAAAGCCTGCTCTATTAAAGTCAACAATACTTGAGTTGGCAACTTTAAAGTCTAAGCAAATTCTTTGAAAAGACAGACATCTAGCGCAGAGATTTGTAAGGGCAAAAGGCAAGTAGCCTGTTCAGCGATCGTACATTCGGATGATAGACTCACCCCACCTACCCAATGACAGCATCGGGAGATCGTCATGCTAAACCGCAAAACAGGCTACCTGAAACGCTATTTGTACTAGCGTCGTTTATTTATAAAGCTCGGTGGATAAACGTAAGGCAAGAATGCCAGGAACGAGTGCGACCACTAAAGCGATGTAAATTTGAGTATCCGATAGCATTGTCTGAAAACTCCTTACTGTGGGGTTTATAGTTCCCCAATGTCCTCTAAAGTGGGCACTTCGGGAACAACTTGTTACAAGATGCAATAGATCCGATGACTTTGCAATCCCCCTGTAGGTACTGTCTCCATGCCTGAATCAGCACCTTTACTAGCGATCTTTTGCGCTTAGGCGTTAGGCTTAAAGCGTGGGGTTGAGTGCACTCAATCGTGGGGATCACTCACCATGAGCCATTAACCCTATGCGCTAAGGCGATGTAGCAGGCAACTGCAACCACTACTGTATGTATTTATAACGATCGTATCTTAGAGCCTGGGCTGCAAATGTTTCACCCTGGTAGTTATGTAAAACTAAGGGCAGAGACAAGCCGTTGCCTCTAACCTGCAATGTTTAAACTTTAGATTTGAAGCTTAGAAATCACTGAATGCTAGATCAATTACTGGACTCTCCTAATTTTGGGCTAGAAACGCTGCTGGTGCTGCCCGTTTTAATCGCGCTGGAAGCAGTGTTATCGGCTGATAATGCGATCGCGCTTGCGGCACTGGCACAGGGCTTAGAGGATAGTGCCTTGCAGAAGCGTGCGCTTAACATTGGTCTGGTTGTTGCTTACGTTCTCCGCATTGGTCTGATTTTGACAGCAACGTGGGTCGTAAAATTTTGGCAATTTGAGTTGGCAGGTGCGCTTTATCTGCTGTGGCTAGTGTTTCAGTATTTCACGTCCAAGCCAGATGCCGATGATGAAAACTTGCATCACGGACCACGTTTTGCCTCGCTCTGGCAAGCGATCCCCATTATCGGTATAACGGATTTAGCCTTTTCGCTTGATAGCGTGACTACAGCGATCGCGGTGTCTCAAGAAACCTGGCTGATTCTGATCGGTGCCACGATCGGCATTATTGCTCTCCGCTTTATGGCAGGGCTGTTTATCCGCTGGCTTAAAGAATTTCGGCATTTAGAAGATGCAGGCTACGTCACTGTCGCGCTAGTGGGGCTACGGCTACTGGTGCGGGTGGTTAATGATGCCCTCGTCCCGCCAGAGTGGGTAATGGTAAGCGCGATCGCCCTCATTTTCCTGTGGGGCTTCTCTCAGCGCAATGAAGTGGTAGACGTCACTGTGCTGGAAAGTGCGACTGAAGCCAAAGAACCAGAAAAGGAAAAAGCGGAATTGTAAGATTTGAGGCAAGCACCGACTCAGGTAAGAAAGCGGGTTCTGATGACTGGATGAGTATAAATCACACTTCTCGTACAGAAACCCGCCTTCTATAGGCAAGCTACTCGTGAATCCACGACAGCAACGAGGGCTGCCAGTTTGCGAGTTCTTCTTCTTTAAACCAGAGACTAATCTCTTGCTGTGCCGTTTCAGGTGCATCGGAGCCGTGAATCAGGTTGCGACCAACATTCACCCCAAAGTCACCGCGAATCGTTCCTGGTTCAGCATTGAGAGGGTTGGTAGCGCCAATGATTTTACGCGCAGAGGCAATAACGCCTTCGCCTTCCCAGACCATAGCCACAACGGGGCCAGATGTGATGAAGTCTACTAACCCGGCAAAGAAAGGACGTTCTCGATGTACGCCGTAATGGGTTTCTGCTAGCTCACGGCTGACATTCATCAGCTTTAAGCCAACCAGAGTGAACCCTTTTGTTTCAAAGCGACGGATGATTTCGCCGATGAGTTTGCGCTGTACGCCGTCGGGCTTGATTGCCAAAAATGTCCGTTCCAAAGCAACTCCTGGAGTTTAATCAACTGTTACAGCACCAGATTAGCTTAAAAGGTAAAAGGCAAAAGGTAAAAGGCAAAAGAACTATGGGGGACAGCCGAGGGATTCGCGAGTGTCTACGCCAGTAACGGGATTAGTGCCGCTGGCAGTTTTGCAGAGTTGCACGACCTGGGTGCGATCGAGCACGGCATCACTAAAATCGGCACCGGTCACCGTCGCGTTCCGAAAAATAGACTTGAGCATCATTGCCGACGTGAGAATAGCCTCACTTAAGTCTGCGTCAGTCAGATTAGTGAGATAGGTAATCCCGTTGCTGAGGTTAGCACCGTGCAAGTTTGCGCCAACGAGATCTGAGCCGTTGAACACTGCGCCTTGCAGGTCGGCTCCACTGAAGTTGGCACCCTGTAGCTGTGCTCCAGTAAATTCTTCTCTAACTAAGCTTTGCCCAGAGTAATCTTTGAGGGTTGCCTCAGCAGCATCGTAGGCTCGAACGGCGGCTGAACTGGCAGCTTGGGCAGGAGACGGTAGCGCCGTGGTGGTGAGCAAAACTGCCAGAAGAACGCCCCACAAAGGCTGCCAAAAAGATGGAAGAAGACGCATAGGAATTTAAGTTGGTTGAACCGCTTGCCACCGTCAAACTTAACACCCTTTGCTTGCATGCTGTTTGGGCAGGAGGCGAAGGCAGAGGACAGAAGGCAAAGGGCAAAAGGCAAAGGGCAAAAGATTCTGTAGGCACGAAGGCTTTAGGCGTGCTGTTGTCTCGTTTGTTGTTGGAACGGTCTTGTCTGAAGCCGCAATGTTTCGGTTGCGACTTGAAGCAGTCCTACGTCAAGTGGCAGTAGTCTTATCTGAAGTCACAGTGTTCTTGTTTCAAGCGAGAACGTTCCTGTTTCAAGTAGGAAATTTGTCAGTTTGAGTCGGAGCGATTCCTTTGGAAAGCTTCGCCAACATCGTTTACCGCTGAAGGATGAATGTTGCTGAAACCAGAGAGAGAATATGGGGCAGAAAAGAGATACCCTTTGCAGAGAGTATTCACTAGGGAACCTGTTATTGCTCTAACGGCTGGCGCGATCGCCAAGATCGCCTTGCATGATTACTGACTTGGAATAGCACAAGGTCTTGCGATGCAGTCGGGCAAGATAATGTCTTAAGCGTGTGTTTTCGCTTTCCACACGAATCATGTAAGTCTTACTGACAATACGGTCTTCGTCTAGGATAAACAGCGGATAAACCCGATTGCCATCGGATTTTGTTTACCTCTTCGCTTGTCATTTTTACGAACTTGCTTAGACTTGCATTCGGGGCACTGCATCGCAATCGTCTAGTACATTAGACTAGCCAAGCTTACAAGGATTTGCAGGTATTGCGCGACGAAATCGCAGCTATTGTGCGATGGATTGCGGCTTATGCGTGACCAGACAAATGCCTAAATATCCAGGTCAGTCAGATTCAATTTAGGTGCATTTGCCTCAATAAATTCACGACGAGGAGCCACGCGATCGCCCATCAAGACGGTAAAAATACGATCGGCTTCGGCTGCGTCTTCAATTTCAATCCGTCTGAATGTGCGGCTCTCTGGGTTCATGGTGGTATCCCAAAGCTGCTGCGGCATCATTTCACCCAACCCTTTAAAGCGCTGGATATCGTACTTGGCGTTTTCTGGGAAGCCAGCAATAATCTGGTCGCGTTCACGTTCGCTGTAGCAATAGTGATGGTTACGACCCCGCTCAATCTTATACAGCGGCGGGCAGGCAATGTAGATGTAACCCTGATCCACCATCGATCGCTGATAGCGGTAGAAGAAAGTAAGCAACAGCGTCCGAATGTGAGCGCCATCCACATCCGCGTCGGTCATGATGACAATGCGGTGATAGCGAAGATTGGATGGATCAAAATCTTCGCCCTTAATGCCCAAGCCTAAAGCAGTAATCAGCGCTTGAATTTCGGTATTTTTGTAGATTTTGGCATCGTCGGTTTTTTCAATATTGAGAATCTTGCCTCGCAGCGGCAGAATTGCCTGAAAGCGACGATCGCGCCCCTGTTTGGCACTACCGCCCGCAGAGTCGCCTTCGACAATAAAAATTTCTGATTCCGATGGATCTCTGGAGCTACAGTCTGCCAGCTTGCCAGGCAGTGTAGACGACTCCAGTACCGACTTCCGACGTACCAACTCACGCGCTCGTCGTGCCGCTTCGGCAGCGTTAAATGCCTGAATCGCTTTTTCCAGGATGGCATCAGCAACACCGGGACGAAACTCCAGGTACTCCGTCAGCACTTCACCAACCAGAGAATCCACAATACCCCGAACTTCGGTGTTCCCCAGCTTCGTCTTGGTTTGTCCTTCAAACTCGGGGTTAGGCACCTTAACCGAAATCACGCCCGTTAAACCTTCGCGGACGTTCTCACCTGCCAGGTTCGATTCACCCTCTTTCAGCTTGTTGCGTTTGCGGGCGATCGAGTTCATCGTTCGCGTTAGCACCGCCTTCAAGCCTTCTAAGTGAGTGCCACCGTCGATCGTACGAATGTTGTTTGCAAAGCCCAGGAGGTTGTCACTGTACGCATCAACGCACCACTGCAACGCGACTTCTACCTGCACATTGTTGCGCTCACCCTGCACAAAGACTACCTCTTCATGCAACGCTTGCTTATCGCGGTTCATGTAGGCGATGTACTCGCGAATGCCGCCTTCATAGAAATACGTCTCAACGTGTGGCTCATCGCTCTTAATGACATCCAGACGGTGATCAGTAAAGGTGATTTTCACGCCGCCGTTGAGGTATGCCAACTCGCGCAAGCGCCCAGACAGCGTGGCATAATCAAACTCAACCGTCGTCGTAAAAATCTGAGCATCTGGCTTGAACGTAACAGTGGTGCCTCGACGTACTTCTGTACTGGGATGCTCCACTAATTCGGTCACCGCCGCACCCCGCTCAAAGCGCTGGATGTGAACTTTATCCTCCCGCCAAACGCTGACCTCCACCCATTCCGAGAGGGCGTTGACGACTGAAATACCAACCCCGTGCAGCCCACCTGATACTTTGTAACCGCCATCCCCAAACTTGCCGCCTGCATGGAGGATCGTCAGCACGGTCTCTACGCCAGATTTGCCTGTGCGAGGGATAATACCGGTGGGAATGCCACGACCGTCATCCTCAACTGTGACCGAGCCATCGGCATTCAACGCCACTTGAATGGCGGTACAATAACCTGCTAGCGCTTCATCGACGGAGTTATCAACCACTTCATAGACTAAATGGTGCAGCCCTCGCGGTCCGGTGGTGCCAATGTACATACCCGGACGCATCCGTACAGCTTCAAGACCTTCTAAGACTCGAATCTGCTCGGTATCGTAATTGTTCGTCATGGATGAGGCGCTCCAATAGTTAGCCTGAGGCTGTCACAGGCTTCATAATAGCAAAATCTATCAAAATTGTAACACAAAAGGGTTTTAAGCGCTTTTAGGGCGATTTCAAGGGTCATTTGTGATAGGGATGGATCAACCTCTTTTAACTGTACCGTTGTCCACTAGCTCTAGCTTACCTGAAAATAATACATCTGTACCATATCTGGTAGTGGTTTGCGGTGCTACAGCAACAGGAAAATCGGGGCTGGCGATCGCCCTGGCAAACCGCCTCCGTGAAACAAAACGAGTTAATCCTGCCATTCTCAGCGCCGATTCGCGCCAAGTATATCGAGAATTTAACATTGGCACTGCTAAACCATCGATCGCCGAGCAACAGCAGGTGCCCCATTACTTGATTGACATTTGTGATCCCACCGAGACGCTGACCGTAGCAGAGTATCAGGAGAAGGCGCAGGCGTTGATTGGGGGAGGGAAGGCAGGAGGCGGGAGGCAGAAGGCAGAAGGCAACGGTGGCGAATCAGGGGCAGCAGCAGTCAGCAGTCAGCAGTCAGAAACGAACTCAAAACTTAAAACTCAAAACTCTCCCACTCCCCACTCCCTACTCCCTACTCCCTTTTTGCTCGTTGGCGGCACCGGACTGTATATCAAAGCGATCGTCCGTGGGCTAAAAATTCCGCGAGTTGCGCCTCACATGGAGTTGCGATCGCAGCTACAAGCCCTTGGGCAACTACAGCTTTATGCGTTTCTGCAACAGGTCGATCCGGATGCGGCGACAAAGATTCATCCTAATGATCAGGTGCGGACGCTGCGATCGTTGGAGGTTTTTTACGTGACGGGTTGCCCGATGTCAGCGCAACAGGGCGAAAACCCACCGACCGATCCCATTCTGCAAATCGGCTTGGATTGTGACAGTGTGGAGCAGAGCGATCGGCGCATTGCCCAGCGCACCGAGCAAATGGTTGCAGCAGGCTTTGTCGCTGAAGTGGAGTCACTCTGCCAGAAGTATGGTGCCGACTTACCGTTGCTGAACACCCTGGGCTATGCCGAATTTAAGCAACATTTGGCTGGAGACCTTTCCTTGCAACAAGCAAAAGACTTAACGGTGCTGCATACTCGTCAGTTTGCCAAACGACAGCGCACCTGGTTTCGGGCTGATCCGGCGATCGAGTG
>DATNQS010000342.1:0-2018 GCA_036703925.1 Candidatus Sericytochromatia bacterium | reverse complement strand
ACCAAAGATTTCACCTGGCTCGACTTGAAGCGACACATCCTTAACAGCCGCCACAGAGCCATAATGCTTTTTCAGGTTTTCGATGAACACCGCAGGAGCCATAGCACCGCCCCAAAGCTATACAAATCGCAATACACCCATCCTATCGCACTTGTTGAAGCGAAGGAGCCGTATCTAGATCCCCGGCTTCTGAAACAGGTTTTCACACCTAGCAGCGCTGGCTAAGGAAGCCGGGGATCTTTGCCCCTTTGGGGATCTGCACTACTACGACGTTTGGGCGTTTAAGCGCTCAAGGAGCCACCATTGTCTGCACATTCGCGGCGATCGTCCGTAAATTGCCTGCTACCACGCTGACAAACTCCTGGGTAAACGGCAAACTATCTAAGCCCATACCAGCGCAAAGTAACATCAGGTACAGAATGGAATACTTGAAGACCGATCGCGCTACTTGCAAATCTGACGGTGCTTGCATGAGCTGCCATGCTTTTTGGACAAAAACGCTGCCTAAGAGCAGAGCAGTGCCGCAATAGACCGCACCCATGACATGCAAGGGGTAGACCAGCAGCAACGTTACTGGAAGCAGTATCAGCGTGTAGTAGAAGATTTGACGAGCGGTTGGCTCATTGCCAACAACTACAGGCAGCATTGGTACGCCGACTTTGGCATAATCTTCTCGAATTAAGACCGCTAGTGCCCAGAAATGTGGCGGTGTCCAGAAGAAGATAATGGCAAACAGCACCCACGCTGCCCAGCTCAAATCACCCGTTACAGCTGCCCAACCAACCAGTGGTGGAATCGCTCCAGCAGCGCCGCCAATGACAATATTTAGCGTGCTGTGACGCTTGAGCCAGTGGGTATAGATCAGCACGTAAAAGACAATGCCAGACATCGCGAGGCAGGCGCTCAACAAATTGGCAAAGACCGCTAACAGCGTAAAGGAGAGTGTGGCAAGAGCGATCGCAAAGATCAGTGCATCACGCGGCTGTATGCGACCCGATGGTAAGGGGCGATGGCGAGTGCGCTCCATGATGTAGTCGATATCGCGATCGTAGAAGCAATTGATGGTGTTGGCTGATCCAGCCGCACAAGCACCGCTGATTAACGTGACCAGCAAGAGAACGGGAGCGACCTCACCCTTAGCTGCAATCCACATACCGCCAGCGGTCGTAATCAGCAGCAGCAGAATGATACGAGGTTTGGTGAGTTGATAATAGCTTTGAAGAACCTGTAGAACGTTTTCGTGTTGGCGGGGGATACCAGTTAAGACAGTTTCTTGCATTCGCCCTTTCCTAAAGAAGACAGACCTAAAAACAAACTTGAAGCGCAGTGATGAAAGTGATCAGCCTCTTACCTATAGGCATTGCTCAAGCCAGACATTGCCAAACTCACTTCACCAAAATCAGTTGGGCTGGCTTAACTTCAAGCCAGTTGACCATTAGCACGATCGCCAGGAAAGGTCTCGTCTGTAGCTGCTGGTGCTAGAGGAGACAACGTTTCGTCGATCGCGGCTGTTGGCAAATCGCGCCATGCCAGTACTGTAAAGGCAACCAACGTTCCCAGCAAGGCAGCCCCGATCGCCTGATGCGAAACCGTTAGTGGTTCCACTTGCAACCTGAGCTTGAACGTTGCTACGCCTAGAAGAATCTGAAGCACCACTAGGCTACTTGCCACTTTTGCTAGCTTCCGTAGCGTAGGATGCAGGGCTGGAGTCCGCCATGCCAGAACCGCCAGTGCCAAGACTGCCAGCGTTGGTGGCACTACGCCTGCAATGTGGCTGTGCATCACCACGCAAAGTCCAGAATCATTCAGGCATTGATGCAGCGCCCAACGGGAGGCAACCAACGCGCCCAAGATGCTTTGGATGTAGACCAAAAGTCCAGCGATGAGACCAACCCAGGGCAGCTTTCCCGCTGTCCCCATGCCTTGATGCGGTATCAAAGCCACGCCGATCGCCAGCAGCGTCACAAAAAACAGCAGCGCCGTACCCAAATGTGCCGTCACAATGTCGAAGCGGAGCA
>DATNQS010000341.1:0-7077 GCA_036703925.1 Candidatus Sericytochromatia bacterium | reverse complement strand
ACGCGATCGACTAGGGGCTGCAAGCTAAAGTCGGTGAGCTTTTCGCCCGTGTGGCTGTAGTAGGCGACGCGCTCCATCGCCCCACCGATCGCGGCAATCTCTTTGCCAAGACCCAGACGGTTCAGTACTTTAACGCCATTTGACCAGAGTGAAATTCCGGCTCCGGCAGGCCGCAACTGACTGACGCGATCGTAAATTTCCACTTCATATCCGGCTTGACGCATGGCAATTCCCGTGGCCAAACCACCCATGCCCGCGCCAATGATGATTACCTTCAAGTTTTCCATGCTGCATTCGCTCGATCGCTGCATTCACCCAACCCTAGAATAGGTTGCCTTGATTGCAAGCTCTGAAACGAATGAGACGATTTGGCAAGAATTCGATCACATATTGCTTCTGTCTAAAAGTAATGATTGACATCATGCAGCCCATTTGCTTGTTTGTAGTAAAATCGGCAGCACATATTAATTTTGACCTATTGCTTCAATTTCATCCTAGTTGAAATTATTGATTGATATATTTACTATTGACTTTTCACTATGATGTTAAATATCAACATCTGTATACTTCATCCTTGAGGTAATCGGTAAAAAATGCTGAGACAGCTAGAGCAGAAGAAAGTAGAAAGCAATTTATTAAAATCAAGAGGTGGATGCGTATTAGAGCATCTTGTCCAAAAACTACATTCACTAGTTCTATTACCTTAATCTCTGTTAATTCTCTTTCAAGGCGGAGTTCAATGTGGCCTTAAATGATCAAGTCATTCTAGACCATCTGTTACAAGACACAGAAAAGTAGAATTGCCCCAAATACTACTGAAAGCGAGTTCTTTGAAATTTTTACTGCTGAACAAATCCTGAAAAATTATGACCTCTCTTATGAGGAAATACAGTTCAGCTTAGTTGGGAAGGGTAATGATGGGGGTATTGATTCAATCTATACCTTTGTTAATGGTGAATTAGTTTCAGATGATAGCGACTTCAGCTATTTGAAGAGGGATATCAATATTGATTTAGTAACAATTCAGTCAAAAACTTCAAAAGGGTTCTCAGAAGATGCATTAAACAAATTAATTGCTGTAACTAACGACTTGCTAAATTTCGAGAATCCGCTTGGAGATTTTCGCAGTGTTTATAATAACGACCGAGCCGAATTTCGCTTGCAGACGAACATGATGCGCTTTGGCATGAAATTTTCCGTGAGTAATGGTTGTGGAAGTCGAAACTAGGGGCGATATTGACTGGGTAGACAGCGGGGATCGGGTAGGCTAGCCTTGTCAGGATCGCGAGGAAACCAAAAGGCCGTGCGCTTGCACACTTCAACCAGCATCAGCATCACCGGCACTTCAATCAGGACACCCACAACGGTTGCCAAGGCTGCGCCCGAGTTGAGACCGAACAAAGTAACGGCAGTGGCGATCGCCACTTCAAAGTGATTGCTTGCCCCAATTAACGCTGCTGGAGCCGCATCTTCATAGGAGAGCTTTAACTTTTGAGCTGCCACATAGGAGATGAGGAAAATGAAGTTGGTTTGCAGAAATAGTGGAACCGCAATTAACAAAATATGCAGCGGATTTCGGACAATTAAGTTGCCCTTGAAGGCAAACAGCAAGATCAGCGTGATCAGCAGGGCAGCGATCGCAACGGGCGTTAAATATTTGAGAAATTTATGCTCAAACCAGTCGCGGCCTTTGTGCTTCAAGATCCAGTAGCGTGAATACATTCCGGCAATCAAAGGCAGGCCGACGTAGATGAGAACGGAAAGGGCGATTGTCTGCCAGGGAACCGTTAGATCGTTTGCTGCTAAGAGCCATCTTCCCAGCGGTGCATAGAGAAACAGCATTGCCAGCGAATTCACAGCCACCATCACTAAGGTATGTCCCTGGTTGCCGTAAGACAGATAGCCCCACATCAACACCATTGCCGTACAGGGCGCAATTCCTAACAGAATCGTTCCGGCAATGTAGGAGTTGGCGATCGTAACTTCACCACCGCGAATCACTTCTGATCCCGTAATTAAAGGACGAAATAACCAGCCCAGAAAAAACTGAGCAAAGGCCACCATCGTAAACGGTTTGATCAGCCAGTTGACAACCAGCGTGAGAACGACGGGCTTGGGAGTGCGAATTGCATTTGCAGCCTGCGTGAAGTCGATCTTCACCATGATCGGATACATCATGAAAAACAGACAGATGGCGATCGGAATCGACACCTGATAGACGCTCATCGCGTCAAGCATGACGGCCAGGTTGGGAAACAGGCGACCGAGCAAAATGCCTGCCCCAATGCACAGAAACACCCAAACGGTCAGGTAGCGCTCAAAAAAGCTGAGTCGGTTTCCGGCTTGAACGGCGGCTGAGGATTTCATTTTTGGATTGTTGACATTCATTTACTAATCTCCGTCTCCGGCTTTCCAGGCGATCGCTTTGCTCGGCTGTGGGTCAGGCAGCTTCACTGAAATTAATCCTGCCGCCAGCACAAACAGCGTCGAAACCCACAAGCAGCCCACCAGTCCAAATAGCTGATACAC
Organism: Candidatus Sericytochromatia bacterium; assembly: GCA_036703925.1. Classification (GTDB taxonomy): domain Bacteria; phylum Cyanobacteriota; class Cyanobacteriia; order Leptolyngbyales; family Leptolyngbyaceae; genus Stenomitos. The sequence goes on along the minus strand of DATNQS010000341.1, from coordinate 4,548 downwards.
CAAGCCTGACAGCACGGTTCCAATCAAGCGTCCGCCTGAATTTGCCATGTAGTAGAAGCCGACGTTCAGCGCCACTTTGTCATCGTCGGTGAAGGCCAGCACCAGATACGAGTGAACCGCCGAGTTAAAGGCAAAGACGACCCCGAAGACGGTTAGACCCACGATGATTACGGCGCTGGGGGGCAAGCCGGACTGGAGGGCGATGGCGATCGCTGCTGGAACTGCCGTCAGCGTGAATGTCCAAAACTGAATCGTGCTAGCGTTTGGAGCTTGTCCGCCATTAAAGCGGCTGAGCAAGACGGGAGCCAAAAACTGCACCGCCCCATAGCCAATCACCCAGCAGGCGAGAAAACCACCCGCCTCGAAAAACGACCAGCCTAAGACGCTGCGGAGGAAGACGGGCAAGCCGACGACGAACCAAACGTCTCTAGAGCCAAACAGGAAAAAGCGGGCGGCAGAGAGAATGTTGATCTCGCGACTTTTAGAGAACAACTGCGTGAATTTGACTTTCGCCTTGATTTTGCCCATGCCTTTCGGCAGGAAAAATCCGGTTAATAGCACGAAAAACAATCCGGTTGCCATGATCCACAGGGCATTTCTGAAGCCGACCGTTGCCAGCAGCGCTGCCCCCATGAAGAAGCCCACGCCCTTGAGCGCATTTTTTGATCCGGTCAGGACGGCAACCCACTTAAACAGCGAGGATTGAGCATCTTGCGGCACAACTAGACGAATCGCGCTCTTGGAACTCATCTTGGTCAGGTCTTTGGCGATGCCGGAGAATGCCTGCGCCGTCATCACGTAGGCGATCGCCGTCCACTGCGCCCAGTCGCGATTCAAAAACGACAGCATCACTAGGGCAAACACCTGTAGCCCAATGCCCGCATACAGTGTTAGCTTTAGCCCCATCTGCGAGCCGATCCAGCCACCTAGGAAGTTAGTGACAACGCCAAAGACTTCGTAGAAGAGGAACAGAGAGGCGATTTGCAGCGGGCTATAGCCGATCTCGTTGAAGTAGAGCAGCACCAGCATTCGCAGCGCTCCATCGGTGAGCGTGAAGCCCCAATAGGCGATCGTCACCAGCGCATAGTTTCGCAGATTGGCTTTTGAGGCAGTCGAGGCAGTCATAAGGTAAAGGGTGAGGTGGATGCGATCGCGAAATCAATTCAAGCTGAGGGCCACTTTACGAGCCAGTTCGACCATGCGGTTGGCATAGCCCCACTCGTTGTCATACCAGGCCAAAATTTTGACCTGCGTCTCGTCGATAACCATCGTGGAGAGGGCATCAATAATTGAGGAGCGCGGATCGTCTTTGTAGTCGATCGATACCAAAGGCCGCTCTTCATAGCCCAAAATGCCATTGAGTTTTCCATCTGCCGCTGCTTTGAGCAGACCATTGACTTCTTCTACGGAGGTCGATCGCACCACTTCAAACACGCAGTCGGTCAGCGAGGCATTCAGCAAAGGAACCCGCACAGCGAGTCCGTTGAGCTTACCGTTCAGTTCCGGGTAGATCAGTCCGATCGCCGTTGCCGATCCGGTCGTAGTTGGGATCAGCGAGAGGCTGGTTGCCCGTGCCCGCCGCAGATCTTTGTGCGGTGCGTCTACGATCGTCTGCGTGTTGGTGTTGTCGTGAATGGTCGTAATCAGCCCGTGCTGAATGCCGATGCCTTCATGAATCACCTTTACGACCGGAGCCAAGCAGTTTGTCGTGCAGGAAGCGGCAGTGAGCAGGTGGTGCTGGTTAGGCTGATACAAATCGTCGTTCACGCCCATGACGATGTTCAAAGCGCCTTCTTTCACAGGAGCCGCCACAATCACTTTTTGCACCCCGCGCTTGAAGTAGGGATCGATCGATTGCGCCGTTCTAAATTTGCCAGAACACTCCAGCACCAGATCCACGCCAACTTCTTCCCAGAACACATCTCCGGGTGTTGCGTGTTCGCTGAAGCTAAGGGATTTATCGTCGATCCAAACGCGCCCATCTCTGGCCTCGACTTCGGGTCTCCAACGTCCATGAACCGAGTCGAACTTGAGCAGATGGGCAGCCGTTTCCGCTCCGCCTTTTAGCTCATTGATGTGAACAAACTCCAACTCCGGCCAGCCCCAAGCCGCCCGTAAAACGAGCCGTCCAATGCGGCCAAATCCATTGATTCCTACTCGTACTGTCATCACGGTTTCCTGCAAAACAAATGTTAGAAAGCGGCTTCTCGCTTGAGCAACTCTTCGATCGCCAAATTAGTTTGAGACTGACCGTTGAAGACGGTTCCCACCTTGCGATCGCTCAAGTGCTGCTGCGCGATCGTGTAAGCTGCATCAGGCAAAGGCACATAGCCCACTTCATCGCTTAAGAATTGGGCATTGGTGAGATAGTAGTTCACAAATTCTTGCAGCCCCGGATTGCTTTGCAGCGCCTCAGCGTTGACGTAGATGAACAAAGGCCGCGCTAAAGGCTGGTATTGAGCGGCAACAACAGCCTCAGTGGAAGGAGCAACCGCACCCGATCCGCTGTCGATCGCCACTGCCCTGAGTGCTTTTTGGTTTTCCTCGTAGTAGGCCAAGCCGAAGTAGCCCAGTGCATCTGGGTCGTTGCTGACACCCTGCACTAATTCGGTATCGTCTTCGCTGTCTGTGTAGTCGGTGCGGCTGGCTCCAGATTCGCCCACGATCGCTTCGGTGAAGTAGTCAAATGTACCAGAGTCTTGGCCTGCGCCATACAGGTTAATTGGGCGATCGGGAAACTCAGGGCGAACTTGATTCCAGCGCGTAATTTGTCCTTGGGCAGCGGGTTCCCAGATTCGCTTGAGTTCCTCAACCGTCAAGCTCTGTGCCCAAGTATTGTCAGGATGCACCGCGATCGTCAGCGCGTCGTAAGCAACAGGCAGTTCAATGTACTCCACACCCGCCGATCGACAGGCTTCCATCTCAGCCGTTGAGATCGGGCGCGAAGCATTATTGATGTCGGTTTGCTCGGCGCAAAACTTGCGAAAGCCGCCGCCCGTGCCCGAAAAGGCGACGGTGATCTCCGGTGCGTCTTCTCGCTCAAACTGAAATTCTTTTGCTACCTCGTCGGTGAGCGGATAAACCGTGCTAGAACCGTCGATCGCAATTTCATCTGCGGTCGCAGTCGTCGTTGCTGCCGGAGTCTGTGACGATTCGGCTTGGGGCGTGGAAGTGGGGGTGGTGCTGCAACTGGCCGTTAGGGTCAAAAGGCTAACGGCGATCGCCACGTTTCGGCACGATGTCGCCCAGCTACGAACGGTGAGGCTCATTGCTCTCGTCCTTAATATTGATTGAAGCGTGTCTACTCAAATCATTTCAAATAAAATTGATTTGTCAAGTCATCGACACAACAATCAGTATCAAGATCCATCAAAAGAAATGGATGGAATTAAGGCTCGTCCTGGCAGGTTCGAGCAGGCAGAATGGGACTAAAGCGACGAAACTCCGCTAGGTATTGCTCTAGCACGACAAACTGCGGCAAATTGAGGCTGTAGTAGATCCAGCGACCTTCTTGCCGCGACCGTACCAATCCCGCTTCCTTCAGGATTCGCAGATGGAAGGAGAGCTTGGACTGCGCGGCATTAAGCTTTTCGCACAGATCGCAAACGCATAACTCCTGATTTCGCAGCAATTCGAGGATTTGCACGCGCAGCGGCTCTGCGAGGGCGTGAAAGCCAGCAGCAATTAAGGTTGATGGAAGGGCAGGAGCGGTACTCATCAAGTTTTATTGCATTAATTTTTGTGGAAGCTGACTCTATTCTAGAGTCGGAGGCAGAAGCGACACTTCAATCGGGCCGCACCAATTGAAGAGGCGTTGGTGCAAACCGCAGGCGCGACTCTTCCTATCAGGCTACCCTATGTTCCCCTGCCCTGTTCTGTCAACTCATGAAGCTTGATCCCACTTGAATGATGAAGTCGTCACTCCTCCAGCCCATTGAGAAAGGAGCGTCCCGGACGCAAGGCGCTCTCAGAGCGCCACACGTTCTCGTGGTCGAAGACGAAACTTTGATTCGAGAAACCCTTGGACTCGCCTTACAGGAGCAAGGGTATCGCGTCTGCGCTGTTGCCGATGGCAAAACGGCACTCAACCTAATTTGTACAGATCAGCGGCAGGAATCGTTTGACCTTGTGATTCTCGACCTAATCCTGCCTCAGGTGAGTGGATTAGATGTGTGTCAAGCCTTATACCAATCTGAAATGAGCGTAAGCAGAATAGGATCGCGGCTCAGAAGGCTGCTTGTAGCAGTGAATCTAGAATGAAATTGAATGAAGTCAACGACTGGACTTGCTGCATACTCAACTGCTCAAGCTCCTGATTCACCCGCGCTCGCAATGCATCAAGTGAAGCAAAATTCTCGTTCTTCCATAAGCGCTTGAGAAACTGCCATAACCATTCAATCGGATTCTGCTCTGGGCAATGAGCAGGCTGAAAAATTGGAATGATGTTCTCCGGCCACTCGATGAGTTGAGCGCGATGAGCAGGCGCTCTGTCCATCTGCATCACCGCAACTGTTGTCCCCAACTGCAAGGAGAGGTGGTTGATAAACT
>DATNQS010000340.1:0-2659 GCA_036703925.1 Candidatus Sericytochromatia bacterium | reverse complement strand
GGACGCATCGACGACCAAGTTAAAATCCGAGGCTTTCGCATCGAGCTGGGTGAGATTGAGGCAGTACTGAGCCAACACCCAGGCATCCGAGAAACTGTCGTGGTGGTGCGGGAGGATGAACCAGGGAATAAACGCTTGATTGCCTTTGTAGTTCTTCAACCAGAGCAGACACTAACGACTACCGAACTGTGCCGCTTCCTTGAGGACAAGCTGCCTCAGTATATGCTGCCAACGGTTTTCGTGATGCTAGATGCTCTACCGCTCTTACCCAGCGGCAAAGTGGATCGTCAGGCACTCCCTAACCCTGACACAGGCAGATCTGAGTTGGAAAAAACCTTTGTGCCACCCCGTACTGCCGTCGAGAAGGTGCTAGCCAGAATCTGGAGCGATGTTCTGAGACGGGAGTTGGTCGGAGTAGAAGACAACTTCTTTGAGCTAGGTGGGGATTCTATCCTCAGTCTTCAAATTATTTCCCAAGCTAATCAGGCAGGTCTTAACCTTGCCCCCAAGCACCTGTTTCAGTACCAGACAATTGCTGAGTTAGCCGCAGTGGCGGGTACAACCCAGACACCGCATGCAGAACAGGGCTTAGTAACGGGTGTAGTGCCTCTCACTCCTATCCAACACTGGTTTTTTGAGCAGGATCTTCCAGAACCGCACCACTGGAACCAAGCCGTTTTGCTGGAACTGCGGTACGCTCTGAACCTAGAGGTATTAGATAAGGCAGTGCAGCACCTGTTAGTACACCATGATGCACTCCGTTTGTGTTTTGAGCGGCAGGCATCCCATTGGCAACAAGTGAACGCTGATTTTGTTAAAACCGTATCCTTAACACAGGTGGATTTGTCAGCGCTGTCGGAATCGGAGCAGGGAGCGGCAATTGAAGCGGCAGCAGCCCAATTGCAGGCTAGCTTAAACCTTTCTGAGGGTTCGTTAGTGCGGGTCGCTTTGTTTGACCTTGGAGCTAACAAACCGGGGCGTTTGCTACTCGTCATCCACCATCTAGCGGTCGATGGTGTCTCGTGGCGGATTTTGCTGAAGGATTTACAGATGGCTTACCAGCAACTCAGTCGTGGGGAGAGCGTTCATTTACCCTCGAAGACAACCTCTTTCAAGGATTGGGCAGAGCGACTGACTCAATACGCGAAATTGGGAACGCTAGAGCAAGAGCTGAACTATTGGCTTGCCGAATCCCGCACGCGAGTCTCCCCACTACCCGTAGACTATCTGGAGGGTGACAACACCGAGGCTTCAGCCCGTACCCTATCAGTGTCGCTCAGCGCAGAGGAAACCCAAGCTCTGCTACAAGACGTACCGCAAGCTTACAATACCCAAATTAACGACGTGCTACTGACTGCCTTGGTGCAAGTTTTTGCCCAGTGGATGAGTTCGCCGTCTCTGCTCGTTGACCTAGAGGGACATGGGCGAGAAGAACTATTCGAGGATGTGGATCTATCGCGCACGGTGGGCTGGTTCACTACTGTATTCCCCATCCTGTTGAATCTGGAGGAGAGTTCTCATCCAGGGGAGGCGTTGAAATCAGTCAAGGAACAGCTACGCTGCATTCCCAATCGAGGTATTGGCTACGGTTTGCTGCGCTATCTTAGCGATCGAACGGATGTTGCCACGAAACTGCGCGAACGTCCCCAAGCTGAGATACTTTTCAACTACCTGGGTCAGGTCGATCACGTTTTGTCAGAATCGCCTCTGTTTCTACTGGCAAACGATTTTAGTGGACCTGCTCATAGCCTCAAGGGAAGTCGCGGCTATTTGTTAGAAGTGAACGGGCTGGTGGTGGAGAACCAACTGCAATTGCATTGGACGTACAGCGAGACTATTCATAAACGAGTCACCGTTGAGAGGCTGGCAGAGAGTTTTGTGGAAGCGTTGCGATCGCTTATCGCCCACTGTCAGTCTTCTGATGCAGGCGGCTTTACCCCTTCAGACTTTCCACTGGCACAGCTTGGACAAGACGAACTCGATGCAGTATTGGGCATGGTTGAGTTTGAAGGAGGAGCAACCCGATGAGTGTCAAAACGATTGAAGACGCCTATCCTTTAACTTCTTTGCAACAGGGAATACTGTTCCACAGCCTTTATGCTCCATCATCTGGGGTATATGTCGAACAAATGAGCTTTGACCTGTCTGGAACGTTGAACGTTTCGGCATTTACCCAAGCTTGGCAGCAAGTGATAGATCGACATTCAATCTTACGAACTGCCTTTGTCTGGGAAAAGCTTAAGAAGCCACTGCAAGTAGTGGGTCGGCAGGTAAAACTCCTCTGGGAAGAGCACAACTGGCAGGGAGTCAGCCCCATAGAGCAACAAGCACGGCTGAAGAATTTACTACAAGCAGAGCGAAAGCGAGGCTTTGAACTGTCCAAGGCTCCGCTGATGCGCCTAACCCTAATCCAGCTAACCGAGGCTACCTATCACTTGATCTGGAGCCATCATCATTTACTGCTCGATGGCTGGTCTACTCAATTAATCTTTAAGGAAGTCATTGCCTACTATGAAGCCTTTTGCCAAGGTCAGCAACTCTCCTTAGAACGCCCCCGTCCTTACCGCGACTACATCGCCTGGTTACAGCAGCAGGATTTGTCTCAGGCAGAAGCTTTTTGGCGGGAGAAGCTTAAGGGTTTTACAGCTCCAACACCCTT
>DATNQS010000339.1:0-5418 GCA_036703925.1 Candidatus Sericytochromatia bacterium | reverse complement strand
TGCCTTGTTCCTAGTTGCGGTGATGATTGTTGTAGCGAACTCTTGCACCTGCCCATTGCAGTTTCTCGCGTAGCGTCTGGTAATAAGAATAGTCCTCTCGCAAAATAATAAACCGTGCCTGACAATCTGCGTTGCGGATATCGACACGCTGACCCGGCCAAATGGATGTTGCCAGCACGCCATCCATCCAGAGTTTTGTATTCAGTTCATGGTCAGCCAGGGGCCAGATGCTAACCACTGAACCGGGTGGCAATACGATCGGGCGGCTTGAAAGACTCAGAGGGCAGATAGGCGTCACCGAAATTGCATTCATGCCAGGATGAATAATCGGACCATTCGCTGCCACGGTGTAGCAAGTGGAACCCGTTGGCGTTGACACAATCAGTCCATCGCCCTGGTACTGATCTACCACTTCGCCATCAATTTCCATTTCCAGAATAGACGTGATCATGCGATCGGCAGAGGCAGGCTTGATGCACATTTCGTTGAGCGCCAGGTAGCGATCGCTCATCAACTCTAGATTGGTGCGATGCCCCTCAAACAACCCTGCTTGTAGCATCATACGTTGCTGTATCGCAAAGCGATCTTCCAACAGACGATCCCAGACCTGCTCAGAATTTTCAAAGTCTTCTAAAGACTCTGTAAGAAAGCCTAAATGCCCACCCACATTCACTGCCAAAATCGGGATGTGGTCAGCAGAAAGATGACGCGCTGCCGTCAAGGCTGTGCCATCACCACCCAGCACGATCGCCAAGTCGATTGGATGAGTGACCGAAGCAAGGAAGACCGGGTACGGGTTGTCTTTCGGTCCGCTGGGTCCCATCAGAACTTTGCAGTGGCGGTTCTCTAGCTGCTTGGCGCACTTTTCAGCCCAGCGCTGGCTCATTGAATCGGCAGCTTTATGAGCAATGATGACCTGCTTCAGTTGCACGTTAAATCGTTGTTAATTGTTGGTTGTTGGCTCTTAGTCTACTAACAACCAACAGCTAAAAACTAACAGCTCTTACCAGAGTTACCACTTCAGCAGATTAAACTGCTCCATGTCCACTGTGTCACGGTTGCGATAGATAGCAAGTACGATCGCCAGCCCTACCGCCGCTTCAGCCGCTGCGATCGCAATCACAAACGTAGTAAACACTTGACCCTTTACATCTTGAGCATCTAAATAATTAGAAAATGCCATCAGATTCAAGTTCACTGCATTTAGCATTAGCTCGATCGACATCAGCACGCGCACCGCATTACGGCTGGTAATTAAGCCAAAGATGCCAATGCAAAACAGCGCCGCCGCTAGAATCAGAAAGTATTGAAGCTGCATAGAGCCATCCTTTTTGCAACGAAAAGAAAATCTTAGTGTTAGCGGTCAGCTTCTAACTATTTTGATCCGAGGGCAGACGTGCGATCGTCGCTTCTGGGGGGGTGGTGCCGACAGCAACCAGTTCACGCGGACGCTCTGGCAAAGTTAGGGCAGGCTGCTGGAGGGGTGCAACCATATCATCAGACAGCAACTCACGTCGTGCTAGGACAACGGCTCCAATTAGTGCCATTAGCAATAGAACCGATGCCAACTCAAACGGCAGCAAGAAGTCAGTAAAAAAATGTTTGCCGATCGTCACAATCGCACCATTTCCGGCGGCAGCTCCCGTGGAGAACGACCACGGTGTAGAGGCAACCATGACTGCCAAAAGTGAGAACAGCCCGGAACAGACTACCGCTGTTGAGACTCGCCGAATCCAGGCTCGTTGCACAGTCACAAACGCTTGACGCTTGTTCACCAGCATAATGGCAAACAAAATCAGCACGTTGACCGCACCCACGTAGATCAGCACCTGAGCCGTTGCCACAAAATCAGCATTCAGCAGCAGATACAGCCCTGCAATACTGATAAAGACACCACCCAGCAGGAACGCGGAGTACACAATGTTGGCAAGCAAAACAACACCCAACGCTGACCCGATCGCCATCAGAGACAGCAAGCCAAACGAAACAATTTGAACGCCTTCGGCTAAATTCACGGTAACTCAGTCTCCTTACTTAGGAGCAATCAGCCTTCAGCGACAGCTTGGAGCGTTCCAAAGTCAATTGCTGAATGCTAACCACTATTTCTCTGTCTCGACAATTTCTTCAGGACGTAGCCCTGCCCGACGCGAACCCGCTGGCAAGCCATGCGGCTCAATAGCGCCTTTTGGCAAGTAAGCAAATTCCCGTAACGGCGTGACCATTGGATCTTCAGTCACCTTATACGGTAAGCGACCCAGCGCGACATTATCGTAGTTCAATTCGTGGCGATCGTAGGTCGAAAGCTCATACTCTTCCGTCATCGACAAACAGTTTGTCGGGCAATACTCTACACAATTGCCGCAGAAAATGCAGACACCAAAATCAATGCTGTAGTGATTCAGCTTCTTCTTTTTCGTCTCAGAGTTATACTCCCAATCCACCACGGGCAAATTAATGGGGCAAACCCGCACACAGACTTCGCACGCAATACACTTATCAAACTCAAAGTGAATACGTCCCCGAAACCGCTCTGACGGGATCAACTTCTCGTAGGGATACTGTACCGTCACCGGGCGACGCTGCATATGGTCAAAGGTTACTGCAAGTCCCTGACCGATAAACTTTGCCGCTTGTACTGTTTCTTTGGTGTAGTCGCTGACTTGCTTAAGAAACTTCAGCATAAGACTCTTTTAGAAAGGATGTGAGGATAAATGATGGAGAAGCATTGCTTATGTTTAGCCTTGAGCCTTAAGTTTTTATCCTTCTGGCTCAACCGCCAAAAGCAAAGGGGAACGCCAGCTTGAGGGCAGCAGTCAGCAAGAGATTAACTAGCGAAATGGGCAAAAGAAACTTCCAGCCCAAATCTAACAGTTGGTCAATCCGCACGCGAGGCACAGTCCACCGCAGCAGAATTGCCAGAAAAACAAGAAAATAGGCTTTCAGTATGGTCATGGTAATGCCAAGCGAAGCCGTCACAATCTGAAAGATAGGATTGAACTCGTCAATGCCTAGCAGATCAGCCACAAATGTCAGCGGTATCGGAAAATCCCAGCCGCCCAGATACAGCACAGCTACCAAAAGCGCCGACAGCACCAGATTAACGTAGGAACCTAGGTAGAAGAGTGCAAACTTCATTCCCGAATATTCAGTCTGATAGCCTGCTACTAACTCTTCTTCTGCTTCTGGCAAATCAAACGGCATCCGTTCACATTCTGCTAGGGCTGCAATCCAGAAAATGATAAAACCTACAGGCTGCCGCCAAATGTTCCAGCCTAGAATGCCATACCCTGACTGCTGCTGCACAATATCGATCGTGCTGAGCGAGTTTGACATCATCGCGATCGCCAACACTGACAAGGCGAGCGGAATTTCATAGCTAATTGACTGTGCCGCTGCCCGCAAACCACCGAGCAAGGAGTACTTATTGTTCGAGGCATAGCCCGACATCAGCAGACCGATCGGCGCGACGCTTGATAGGGCAATCCACAAAAACACGCCCATCCCTACATCTGTCACCACTAAATTCTGCCCAAACGGCACAATTAGGTAAGACAGAAAGACCGGAATCACCACAATCACAGGACCCAGCGTGAACAGTATGGCATCTGAGTTTGCTGGCACCACATCTTCTTTAAAGACCAGCTTCAAGCCATCTGCCACAGGTGCCAAGACACCTAATGGACCAATATATTCGGGACCAATCCGTTGTTGCGCCGCCGCCGAAATCTTCCGCTCTAGCCAAACTACTACCAACACACCCACCGTTGCGCCCACCAGCATCAGCAGCATCGGTAGCGGCATCCAGACAGCCTTTGCGGCACCTGTCGGCAGTCCCAAGTCAGTAAGGGATTGAATAAAAGTGTCCTGTAAGTCTATTCCTGAGTTCATTGCTTACCTGGATTGAGTCATCACTCAGTAAATCGTTGTTGACAATCAACTAAACGCAGTGGGCAGCATATTGATAAGACCAAAGCATTTCTGCTACCTGAAACCTGCTAGCCGTTGATTTGTCTTTGAGTAACAATGCTGTTACATGGCTCTGCGTCCCTAGTATATCGTTGGATTGCCGCTGCACGATCGCAAATCGCTATAGATAAATACGAAACATTGCTATAGAAACGAGCCATAAACAGCCGAAGACAATGAAGAACCATCCCTGGAGTTAGCCTCGCTCTAGATAAAAGCGACAGATGGAGTCAATTAGGAGGTAATCCTTCCTGCTCAGTACTCAATTAAGTACCTGTAGCTCAACAAAGCTTTCTAAGGGGTGTGGCAGGGCTGTAAAGCTTAAGCCTGTATCGTTGTCTTGCCCTTATTGCCCAATAAAGAAGCCCCCGAAACCAAGGTTTGAGGGCTGGAGTTCCTGAAAATCGTCACTAACACCATCCTTACAAGAGCAGTGCCAGAAGGCAAGAGGGGTGCCACCCATCATGCAGGCGATTGAAAAATATGCTGGTAGCGAAAAAGTAGCACCGATCGCCCCTCTAGTGTTTTGTCAGAAAAAGTTTGATGGGTTGAAAATCTTTAAAGCTCAACCCTAATCAACTCCTTAGCTTTCAACTACTGGTTTACTTCAGCTACTTGCCAATTAGTTTTGACAGACCGCTAACGTTGCGCGATCGGCACATACGCTGCCTCATGGGTCCCTGTATAAATTTGGGTTGGACGAAAAATCCGATTCTCGTTGAGTTGCTCCTTCCAATGGGCTAACCAACCAGCCGTCCGGGAGATCGCAAAGACCGGGGTGAACAAGTCAGACGGAATACCTAATTTTCGATAGACCACCCCTGAATAAAAGTCCACATTTGGATAAATGCCCTTATGACCCAAACTCTCCTCGACTGCTTTTTCGAGTTCAACCGCCACGTCGTAATACTCATCACGACCATACTTTTCAAACAGTTGCTCTGCCAAGTGCTGCAAGATTGTAGCGCGTGGATCCTTCACCTTATAAACACGATGACCAAAGCCCATAATCTTGCCTTTCTGGGCTAACTGTTTCGCTAACCAGGGGCGCACATTTTCCACTGTGCCGATTTCCTCTAGCATGACAATAACTTCCTCATTCGCTCCGCCATGTAGGGGTCCAGCTAGCGTTCCAACCGCAGATGCAACCACCGCATACGGATCGGTCAGCGTTGAAGCCGTTACCAGGGCTGAAAATGTTGAGGCATTGATGGTGTGTTCGGCATGGAGCATCAAGCACACATCAAAAATATGAGCCGGAAATGGGTCTGGTTCTCGCTCATTCAGCATATAGAGAAAATTCGCGGCATACCCTAGATCATCACGGGGCTGCACAGGGTCATTGCCCTTCCGCATCAGTTGAAACGCTGCCACCATCGTCGGAATTTTTGCTAATAGCCTGACGACAGCCTCACGGATGTACGTGGGATCATCAAGCGCACGGCGAGAGTA
>DATNQS010000338.1:0-5876 GCA_036703925.1 Candidatus Sericytochromatia bacterium | reverse complement strand
ACGGATGACCTGCGGGACGCACCTGCACTCAATATCATCGAGCAGCTTGCCCGCCTGGGAACCAAAGTGAAAGCATACGACCCAATCATCTCGCAAACCGGAATGCGGCACGGTCTCTCAGATGTCATCGTCGAAACCGATCCAGAGCGCCTGGCAGATGGTTGTGATGCGCTGGTACTGGTTACAGACTGGAAGCAGTTCCGTGAACTGGACTACGCCAAAATGGCATCGCTGATGCACGCTCCTGTCATGATTGATGGTCGTAACTTCCTCGATCGCAAGGCGCTAGAGCAAGCCGGTTTCCGCTATGTCGGTGTGGGAAGAGGTTAAAGAAGGTAAAAGGTAGAAGGTAAAAGGCAAAAGTGACGCTATACAGCGAAATTCAGGAGCTAGGAGTCTGAAGTCTGAAGTGAAGAAGGCTCCCAGTATTGCTTTCAGACTGTAAAGGTGTACTTCATACTAGCTGCCAACCGCTGTAGCGTTTTATCCTTTTGCCTTTTTACTTTTGCCTTTCTACGGTGCTGGGCGTTGAGCCGCGATCGCTAGCCTTACGCCAGGGATCAACCGCAGCCGATCCATCACGGCAATCACTTGTCCGTGGCTAACACGCTCATCCGCGTTGATTACCACTACTGCATTCGGGTTCTTGCCCATTAAGGCCCGAATCCTTGTTTGCAAATCGCCTAATTGTGCCGGTTGGCGGTTGAGCGTAAGCTGTCCTTGCTGGTTGAGCGTGACTACAATTTGGCTGCTGGATTGCGATTGCGCCGTCGCCGCTTTTGGTAAGTTAACAGGCAACCCTTCCGATCGTGTGAGAGACAGGGTAGAAAGGATAAAAAATGTCAGCAGCGCAAAGATCACATCGATCATTGGCAAAATATTTAGCTGCGGCGGATTATCCGGTTCTTCAGGGAGACGCATAGGGAATTTCTCCTCGTTCGTAGCGATGACGGTAGAGTAGCTCCATTTGCCCACCATACTCTTGAATCAAAGCGATTTGGCGCAAGTACAGTCCGCGAAACGTATTGGCAAAGGCAAGTGTAAGGATTGCTACTGCCAATCCAGCCGCAGTTGAGACTAGTGCTTCGCTGATACCAGCACTAACGGGCGCAGCATTGTTAGCACTCACTTCACCAATTCTAAGTGACGCAAACGAGCGAATTAGCCCCAAAACGGTACCCAGCAGTCCCAACAGCGGTGACAGACTGATAATAGTTTCAAACACCGTGTTAAACCGCTTGATTAACGGCATCTCTGCCTGAGCAGCACTTTCTAATGCCAATCGAAACTCTTCTGGGTTGGGGCGATCGAGTCCCAGCGCCGCCAGAAAAATGCGAGCGACCGGTAAATCCAGGTTTTGCTCTAGCTGCAACAATGTGGCTCTAGGACTGCGCTGATAAAGATCTAGAATATTGCGCACAAATTTGTCCTGGCGCTTTGTGATCCGTAGCCAAAAACGAAGACGCTCTAGAATTAATGCTACCGCCACAATTGAGAAGCCCAGCAGCGGAAACATGACGACGCCACCGGCTTCAAAGACGTTGGAAATTTGCTCAAATATCATGCCGAACCTTAAAGCATCACCGAAAAAGCATCATCAAACAAAACGGCGATCGCAAACCTTCAACAGCTTATCAGGTGAGGTTGAATCGGACGCACATTTAAGCGGAAGGAGTCAGGAGTCAGGGGAGCAGGGGAAGCAAGGAGAGCGGAGGAAGCGAAAAAACTTATCCTTCATCCTTCATCCCTCACCCATTACCGTCTCGATCAAATGCTCGACATCACCAACGATGAGAATCGGTGTCTGCAACTGCTGACTCAGGTCTGCAACCGTCATATCGTCGAGGAAGCAGGTGTCATTATGCTTCAGCATCAAGGATGGTAGAAGAAGGGCATCGCCTAGCTCTCGTCCTTTAAGCGCGTGCAGGATATCTTGTCCGGTGAGTAGACCCGTCACGGTCATAGTTTGTCCCCAGTATTGGCTGGCGATCGCCACCATACTCACCTCTAGCCCTTGTACCTGATTGAAGCGATCGAGGATGGGCTGAAAGGCTTGTTCCACTGCATTGCCGACGACCCATGTAAGGCGACGCGGATGAGCCAACTGTTTGGGCAACCTTCGAGCAGCGCTTTGGAACTGTTTGAGGAATTGGCGAATCGAGCCAACCCCATTACCAATTTGCGGATAGTCTTCGTAATGTGATTCGGGCGGCAACTCCTGGTGGGCGAGGAGAAACCACTCATCCGCCAACCAGGCAAAGGTAGAGCCGACCTGCTGGCGAAATTTGGCTTGCAGGTCTTGCACTTGGGCAATCACTTCCTGCGCCTTTTCGCGGCTGACTGGGATGAGTTCATCTTCACTGGGACGAAAGCGCGTCAAACCCACAGGTACAACGGCAACCGACGCAACAGCAGGCGCATCATCTTGATGAAACTCAAACAGGTCAAGGAGCGTGCGGGTGAGATGAGCGCGATCGTTGATCCCAGGGCATAGCACCACCTGCGCGTGAATTTGCAGCCGCCGTTCTTGAAACCAGCGCAGTTGCTCCAGTAGCTGTCCCGCACGAGGATTTTTGAGGAGTTGGCTGCGTATGTCTGGCTCTGTAGCGTGTACCGAGACGAAGAGAGGAGACAGCCGCATTTGTTCGATGCGATCCCACTCACGCTGGCTTACATTGGTCAGGGTGAGATAGCTGCCATAAAGAAAACTCAAGCGGTAGTCGTCGTCCTTGAGGTAAAGGGTTTGCCGCATCCCTGGGGGCTGTTGATCAATGAAACAAAAGGGGCAGCGGTTGTTGCATTGCATTAAGCCGTCAAAGAGGGCACTTTCAAACTCAAGCCCCAGGTCATCGTCGTAGTCTTTCTCAATTTCCACCTGATGTGGCTTGCCAGCCGTATCGAGCACTTCGAGCGCCAAGACTTCATCGGCACAAAGAAACTGATAGTCAATCAAGTCACGGGGACGTTGACCGTTAATCGATACGAGCCGATCGCCAATCTCAAACCCAATCTCAGCCGCGATCGAGTCTGGCAAAACAGCCGTAATTAAAGCAGGACGAATCGAGACTTCGCTCATGGGAGTGAACAGGTTAGCACTGCTTCCACCCTACACCCCGGCACTCTAATCGTGCAGGTCTTTAAGCGTCTCTAAACAAATTTGCTGCCACCGCAAGCAGCAATGCCCCTCCAAACGCCAACCGATACCAAACAAAGATCCAGGTGTTCCGGTTTTGCAAAAAGCGTAGCAACCAGGCGATCGCAAGGTAAGAAAAAATAAAGGTAGAAACGATCCCAACGAGCAACGGCAGCAGCATTTCGGGGTTTCCAAACGCTTTGCGAGACTGGTAGAGCGTGGCGATCGTCAGCGTCGGAATGCCCAGCAGAAAGGAAAACCGTGCCGCTGTTCGCCGCTCTAAACCCAAAAAGAGAGCCGCCGTCAGCGTTGAACCAGAGCGCGAGACACCAGGCACTAGTGCCAACATTTGACCCAGCCCTACAAGAACGCCATCTTTAATCTCCAGCGCATTAAAGTCACGCTTGCGGCTACCGATCGTCTCAGCCACCCCCAGCAACAGCGCCATCACAATAGAGGCAATACCAATGACCAGCGGACTTTCGGGCAGCACATCTTTTAGCAGAAACCCTACGCTTAACGCGGGCAAGGTGCCAACAGCAATACCAACCAGGATCTTCCATTCTTCTTGCTGCCAATCTTTGCGCCGAAACGCTGCCCAGCCTCCAGTCAAAATCTGGCGAATGTCTGCCCAGAAATACCACAGCACCGCTATAACGCTGCCAAACTGAATGGCATCAACAAAAAACTTCTGCCCCAGATAGTTCCAGTGAAAAACATCAGTAAAGATGATGAGGTGAGCCGTACTGCTAATCGGCAAAAACTCAGTGATGCCTTGCACTAACCCCAGCACAATCGCTTGCAAGAGGCTAAGAAGCAAACCAGGGCTGGAAGGCACTACAGGTGTTGTGGTGTCGCTGACTGCAAGCGTGGAAGCCAGGCTGAACATACCATGCCATCCCTGATTAAGCAGAAAGAAACCTGGATTTGACATTGACCAAACCATTAACTGTTCCCCATAACGATCGCAGCAACCTTGGCAAATCCTCTAAGGCATACCGCTTTATTTCCCAACCTACACTTGCTATGCGTGTCTAACAGGAGATGTTTTGCAACAGCATGGCTGATAGCTAGAGTAATTTCTGGGCGACTGAGCCATGTATCCCTGAACAATGATCGTTGCCATCCTACACCAAGAGGAGGTTCTGAACGTCCGATCGCCTGTAGCCAAAGGTTCAGAACCCCCTCAAATTCCGCTTTGTGGCGCTTTGCTTGAATGCCTCAGGCTTTACGTTGCATCTGAGACATAAACAATCTCTGCCTGTAAAGCAACAGACAGAGCTTTTATGACTGAATCATGCCACTGGTAAAAATAGAGCTAGCAGCGCCGCTAACATTCACGCCAGCCATACTCAGCAGCGGTAGCGCACTCGATCGCCGTCTTGAACAATCGCTGCAAGCTTAACCAAGCCCTGACAGATTAGGAACAACCGCAGCAGCACTTTAGCAGAAATTCAAGTTAGGATAGTAGCTATATCCCCCTGGGGGGTATAGATAGATTTGTGTTATGTTAAGTAAAGTAAAGTAAATAAGAAACATTAGTAATACTTTGGTTTCCTACACCCCCGCATCTAATTCTACCTCTGCTGCTCCGTCAGCTATCTACCTACCAGAACTGCATTCTGAGTTGAGTGAAGCGTTAGCAAGTGCTTCAGTGAAGAAAGCTGAAGGACTGCAACGTTGGTTAATGCTAGCTGCCGCAGTGGTTCTAGTGTCGGTGCCCGTCTTTGTGCAAGCCCCCCTTGTGCGTCTCGTGCCGTGGCTTAGCCTTGTGATGACGCTTGGGTGGCTCTTGCTGAGTCTGCAACTGCTCAAACGTCCCGCAAGTGAGCGTTGGGGCGATTTGCTGATTGGCTTTACCTGGACATGGCTGGCAGGGTCAGTTTACTGGGGTTGGTTTCGGTGGGAACCATTGCTGCATTTGCCTATAGAAGCGATTGGCTTACCGATCGCTATCTGGGGCGTGGCTCGTAACTCTGGCAAGATTGGCAACTTCTTCTACTTCGGTTCCCTCTTTGGAACGGTTGTAACGGATATTTACTTTTACTTGGTTGATTTGATCCCCTACTGGCGGCAACTGATGCAGGTTGATGCTGATGCCGTGCAGCCCATTTTTCAGAATGCGATCGTTCACATGCAGACACCGTGGGGTTCTGTCTGGGCAATCGTGCTGGTCTCTATTCTCTTTGCGGTAGCGATGTTGCCATTGTTCTCGCGGCAGCTTCACTGGTGGGCGTTTAGTGGCGCAGTGTTGAGTACAATTCTGGTAGATAGCTTGTTTTGGCTGGCGGCGACCGCCTCCTGAGGTCTTTTCTAGCTCGACGTGCCTTATAGCTCTGCCGCCTTCTCTCTATGCAAGTTTGACTGGAAAATTTTAGTTCAAGTTTTTTTGAGCGAATTTTCCCCGAAAGACTACACTGTCATGGTGAGATATGTCAGGATGCATCATAGGAAAGGATTATTTGTCTCGGCCTGTGGTGACTTTACAACCCACTCCCCATCTCGTACTTCGTTCTGACTCCGGCAGTCGGCGGTTACCGCTTGCGGGTAGCAACTGCTGGACACTTGGGCGCAGTGAGGATAACAATTTTGTCTTGCCCGATCGTTGGATCTCTCGCAATCACGCCATGTTGCAGTGCATGGAGACTGGCGAATTTTATTTGATCGATCTGGGCAGTCGTAATGGCTCGTTTGTGAATGGTCGTCGGGTCAGCATTCCGGTCACGCTTCATAATGGCGATCG